>JANMSA010000993.1:0-1795 GCA_031388865.1 Acidobacteriota bacterium
CCTCGCATTCGATCTCGATCCTCTACGCGTCGCTCAGCTCGAGGGCAACTTCGTGGCGTGGTATCGACCCCTGGGCGCTGGTGCATCGATGTGAGGCCTGGTATCTGATCGCACGGTGCCACCGCAACGACGAGCCGCGGACGTTTCGCGCCGACAGGATCCGGGCGGTGCTCCCAATCGGCAGGAGTTTCGCCAGGCCGAAGTGGTTCGACCCGGACAAGTGGTTCGAGAACAGTTGGGGTGTTGCTGCGGGCCCCGGCCAGGAGATCCATGATGTCGTCATCCGTTTCGATCCGTCGGTTGCCGCGCTGATCGAGCACGGCAGACATCATCCCGGCGAGGTGAAGCTGCCGCGGCAGGATGGCGGAGTCGAGTATCGGGTCCGTGTCGGTCCGCTCGACGAGATCGCGCGATGGGTGGTGGGCTTCGGAGGGACGGCGGTGGCGGCGGACCCGCCGGAGCTCGTCGAGCGCGTGGCGGCCATCGCCGGGGGTGCGGCGGCCGCGCACGCTCGTGAGCGCCGAGCCGCGATGACCCGCCGCTCCCGCTGAGTCGCTCACGGCCATGATTTCGCCGCGGGGCGTAGGGACGCGCCGCTGAAACCGTCCCTAAACACCCATCTCGTCGACCACGGTGGAGCAGCGGCGCCCGTCGAGAGGCTCCGATGCAGCATCAGTGGAACGCTATCTCACCATCCGGCTCTACAAGGTCGCCTCGCACGTCGAGAGGCTCCGATGCAGCATCAGTGGAACGCTAGCGCATAAAACAGCCGAATCCTGTGCTTCGATGGAGCGGCAATCCACGTGCCACCAGTTTTGAGACAGCCTCCGCTGCGCGTCCGGCACCCCGAAATTCGTCGGAAAAGTGTTTGGACATTCCAATGCCCAGCCCCGCGAAATCCGCCGGACCGATCCTCCAGGCTGTCATCCCGAGTCTCGAGCCGATCTTTGACGCGCACACCGCAGCCGGCTCAGCGACCCAGGACCACATCGATGCCCGAGAGCAGCAGCTCGAGCTTTGCGCGAGCAAGTTTACTGACCCGATCGGTGAGAACTGCTTTGTCCAGGGTGACAACCTGCGAGACGTTGGCGACCGAATCCTTCGGGAGGCCGGTGAGTTTGCCTGGAAGATGGACGTTCCCTGGGGCATCTGCCCATGCAAGGTTGCTGGTCAGTGGTACACAAACGACGGTGGCTATCCTGCTGCGATTCAGCGCGTCCCCCTGAACGACCACAATCGGGCGGCGAAAGCCCGGGCCCGATCCGGCCGGGCTGGCAAGATCCGCCCACCAGACCTCTCCCTGCGAAATCACCACTCCAAGCTCTCCAAAACCAGCCGGCTGGCAACCGCGGCGAAGGGGTCATTTTGATCGGCCACCCTGCCGCAGACCTCGTTCATCGAGTCCGTCACCTCATCCGGTGCGTGACGTGCAACGTACTCTCGAAGTGCGGCGCTGAAGACTTCACTTCTCGACTTCCGAGCCCGCCTGGCGAGCCGCTCAACCTTGTGAAAAACCTCGTCGGGAATGGACACGGCCGTTTTCATACCGGCAGCATAACCGTGTTCATGAAATCCGAATGGTCACTGTTGGCGGTCTGAAGAAGGTCTAACTCGTCGAGCGTGTGGCGGCCATCGCCGGGGGTGCGGCGGCCGCGCACGCTCGTGTGCGCCGCGCCGCGATGGCGCGCCGCTCCCGCTGAGTCGCTGCGGCTGGCCTATTTCAATTTATTCGCGCGCGCGTATTCACTGACGGAAACTGACAGTGGCCGGTGCGAGACTCACGGCCATGATTTCG
>JANMSA010001009.1:0-3205 GCA_031388865.1 Acidobacteriota bacterium
CGGAACGCCGTTGACATGAACCAGGACGGTGTCGCGCATGAGGGGGATTCTACTTGGTGCGGTTGGCGGTTGGCAGTCGGTCGTCGGTTGTCGGTTGTCAGTTGTCGGTTGTCTGAGATGTTTCGTGCTTCGGCCCAGACATTTCGAGCCGACCTGCCTCCGGTGACCGAGCGCGGCCGTATTTGCTGAGACCTGTCCGCTTTGTCCCGGACAACTGACAACCGGCAACTGACAACAGGTTCGGGTTCCCCCGCCAACCGTCAACCGCCAACCGCACCAAGTAGAATCCCCCTCATGCGCGACACCGTCCTGGTTCACGTCAACGGCGTTCCGCACCGCATTGGCGGTGCGCAGGCGTTCGAGACGGTCGCGCGGTTTCTTCGCTACGGGGCCCGCGCCACGGGCACGAAGATCGTCTGCGAGGAAGGGGACTGTGGCGCGTGCACGGTTCTGGTCGGGCGGCGCGAGAACGGCGGGCTGCGTTATCGCCCCGTCAACTCCTGCATCCAGTTCCTTTACCAGCTCGACTGCGCGCATGTCGTGACCGTTGAGGGCCTCACTCGCAATGGCGCAATCACGCCGCTGCAGGACTCGATGGTGCGTTGCCACGGCGCGCAATGCGGATACTGCACTCCCGGCTTCGTCATGGCCATGGCCGGCATGTTCGAGACCATCGGTCATCCGACGGCGACGGACGTTCGCTGCGCGCTGACGGGCAATCTGTGTCGCTGCACCGGCTACGAATCGATCATCAAGGCCGCCCTCGATGTCGAGGAGCAGCCGAGGATCGAGGCGCTCTATCCCAGCGAGCCGATTCTCGCGGCGATTGCGGAGGTGGAGCGCGAGCCGGTGCGGATCGCGAACTTCTTCAAGCCGGTGAGCGTGGCCGACGCGGTGGCGTTCAAGAACGAGAAGACCGTCATCGCCCAGGGCGCGACGGATTTCGGCGTCTGGTGCACGAAGCGCAACTTCGTCGCGGACTCCGTGCTGTCGCTCGACGCTCTCGAAGGGATGGGCGACATCGAGATCGACGAGGGCACGCTCGTCGTAGGTGGACGGGTGTCGCTGGCGCAGTTCGAATCGGTTGCCCGCGACCTCGTCCCCGAGCTCGGCGCGATCATGGATCGCTTTGGCTCGCCGCAGATCAAGAATGCGGGCACGCTGGCCGGCAACATCGCCAACGCCTCGCCGATCGCCGACACGCTGCCGTTCCTCTTCGTCACCGACGCGCGACTGGAGCTCATCGGAATCGCCGGAGCCCGCATCGTGGGGATCCGGGAGTTCTACATCGGCTACAAAAAGCTGGACCTGCGTGCCGACGAGCTGATCGCGCGCATCCTCATCCCCCTGCCCCGCGATGGGGAGACGCTCCGCCTCTACAAGGTCTCGAAGCGCAGTCACCTCGACATCTCCACGTTCACCGCGGCGATGCTGATGCGTCGCACCAACGGGTACATCGACTCGATGCGCGTCGCTTACGGGGGAGTGGGACCGATGGTGTTGCGGTTGCGCAAGACCGAAGAGTTTCTCGCGGGCAAGCCGGTGTCGCGCGAGACCTTCTCCGCCGCGGGTGAGGTGGCGCGCGGAGAGATCGCGCCGATCTCCGACGTGCGCGGCTCGAAGGAGATGCGGCTGCAACTCGCGGAGAACATCTTCACAAAGTTCTATTTCGACACACGCGCGCCGGCAGGTTCATGAAATGTACGTAGGCAAGGACGTACCGCACGACTCCGCCCGCGGTCACGTGACGGGAGAGTCGATCTACATCGACGACATTCCCCCGCTGCCCGGCGAATTGCTCGTCGACTTTGTGTGGAGCCCGTTCGCGCACGCGCGCATCCTCTCCCTGGACTTGACGCCAGCGCAGCACATCCCTGGTGTGGTCGCCCTCTACACGTACCGCGACCTTCACCACAATCTCCTCGGCCCCATCGTGCAGGACGAGCCACTCCTCGTAGTAGACCTGTGCACGTTCCGCGGGCAGCCGATCGTCGTGATCGCGGCGGAGTCGCGTCAGGCGATCCTGGAGGCGAAAAAGGCCATCCGTATCGAGTACGAGGAATTGCCGCCGATCTTCACGATCGAACAAGCCATCGCGGCGGAGAGCTTCATCGGGGCGCCGCGGGTCATCCGCCGCGGCGATCCCGACGCCGCGTTTGCGTCCGCAGAGCACATCCTCGAAGGAACGTTCGTCAATGGCGGACAGGACCACTTCTATCTCGAGTCGCAGGCCGCGATCGCGTATCCGGGCGAAGACCGCGCGGTGACGGTGCACTCATCGACGCAGCACCCGACCGAGGTGCAGGAAGTGATCGCGCATCTCCTGGGCATCGACATGAGCGAGGTGGTGGTCACGACCAGGCGGATGGGCGGCGCATTCGGCGGCAAGGAAGCGCAGGCCACGCATCCGGCGGTGATGGTGGCACTGGTCGCGCGCAACACCCGGCGATCCGCACGCATCGTGTACGACAAGGACACGGACATGCACGCGACGGGGAAGCGTCACCCGTTCGAGAACCGCTATCGCGTCGGCTTCACGAGCAGCGGAGAGATCACCGCGATGCACGTCGACCTCTATTCGGACGGTGGCGCGTACGCCGACCTCTCGCCAGCGGTGATGGCGCGCGCGATGACGCATGCAGACAATGCGTACTACCTGCCGAACGTCGAGATCCGCGGCACGGTCTGCCGCACGAACATGCCGCCGAATACCGCGTTCCGCGGCTTCGGCGGGCCGCAGGGCATCGCCACGATGGAGAACATCCTCGAGGAGATCGCCGCGACATTGAAGAAGGACGCGCTCGAAGTGCGCCGCCTGAACTGCTACGGCGTCGAGACGCGCAACACCACGCCGTACGAGCAGGTGCTCGAGCACAACACCCTGCCGCGACTCTTCAGCGAGCTCGCCGGGCGCTGCGACTACGAGGCGCGCATGCAGGGCGTGCGCGAGTTCAACGCCCAGTCCGAGACGCACCTCAAAGGGCTGTCGATGACAGCGGTGAAGTTCGGGATCTCCTTCAATACGAAGTTCCTCAACCAGGCCAACGCGCTGGTGAACGTTTACCTCGACGGCAGCGTGCAGGTGTCCACCGGCGCGACGGAGATGGGGCAGGGCGTGAACACGAAGATGCGCCAGCTCGTCGCCGACGAGCTGCGCGTGCCCATCGAGCGCGTGCAGGTGATGGCCACGTCCACGGAGAAGAAC
>JANMSA010001014.1:0-7819 GCA_031388865.1 Acidobacteriota bacterium
GCCAGTCCGCTCTGGAGAAGAGGCTCGACGGGTGCTTGTGGCCATGACCCGCGAGGCGCGGGGCTGATTCGGCGTGTCGGCTGATCTGCCAGACGGCCTCCATGGTGAGAGCCGTGTTGGCCAGGTCGTGACGTATCGTCCGCCCACGAGCGTCGCCTCGAGGAACACGTACATCGTTTCCTTCGGTTCGACTTCGACAGGCGCGAGCAAGGGCAGAACCATCGTCGAGTGAACGCTTCCAACAGACCAGGGCCCCGACGCGATCGTCAAGTCTCCATGCAACGTGCTCTCGGACCAGAGGGCCAGGCCGTGGATCAGGACGCCCGCGGGGATCGACCACGAAAGAGAGCCGCTCACGTTCGGCGAGGTGATGGTTCGGTAGTCGAGCTCTGCCCAGCATTGCGGCGGAGCGGCGAGATCGTCGGGCCGGACGGGCAGCGCATACGCCGCATGCAGCGACATCGCCGCAGCCGGCGTGTAGTCGATCCCCGCGACTGCAAGCCACGGATCGGTGATGCGGCCGTAGAGCTCCACGCTCGATACAGGCGCACACAACAATCGATCGCTCGTTGGAATCAGCACGCCTCCCGGCTTCAGAAACTCCTCGCGGGCGTACATGATTGTGGGGATGTGCTCCTCAAACAACGGAAGCGCTCCAGAGAGATCGGACACGATGACATCGACGCGCTCGGGCAATTCCGCTTTCGCGCATGGAGAGTGAATGAACTGAATGCGATCGGCGACACCGTTCGCGCGCGCAACTTCCGCCGCAATCAGGATCACGTCCGCAGCCTCGATCGCGTACACACGAGCAGCGCCCAGCTGGCAGGCGACGATGCTGAAGGTGCCCAGTCCGCTTCCAATGTCGAGGACGATGGAAGTGGGAGAAAGGACCGCGGAGAGTGCTCGGCGATAGGCATCGATCCGCCGCTCATCGCGTAACATCGAGCCGTAGTCGACCAGGCGATACATGGCGGCGAAGCCGGTCAGGCGATGCGGCTCTTGTTCTGGCCCGGCGGATGTGAGCCGTCGAACTGGTTCATCGATCCAACGCCACGCGTGAGCTCACGGATCGTCCCGAGCTTCTCCAGCCTGGGAGCCACGTACTCGCGCTTCCTCGAAGGGTTGCCCGGACTCCCTGCCTCGGGCAACTCCTCCTCCTGGTGAATCATGGTCTTCATCTAAGCACGGTCAATGCCCGACGGCGAAGGTGGTGCGCGCGAAGCGAGCGACCACCGGTCCGTACAACCCGCGATGATGCCGACCCCGGCAGGGGTCGCGGAGGAACTGGCGCCTGCTCTTCGCCGCTCAGTTCATCCGCCAGCGTGGGATCGCCCTCGATCAGCGCCTCCGCGTCCGCCAGATCCTGCAGACGCTTGGATCTTCTTACGCTTAAGTATATGCAGCGCTGCCTACCGCACGCTATCCTTTGTTTTGTAATCGCGTATCCAATGCGGGCCCGCGCAGAGGGGCCACCGCCCGCGGGAGCTCGCGCAGCCAGTATTCGAAAGCCACCGTACGCAAAGGAACATCCGCCAGAAATCCGTCTGCGCGGCACCTCTCCCGAAAAATGACCGGGTCGACATAACGCGCCGCAGCCGCGATCGTCATCCGCTCTTCTGACGGAAGAGGCATCTGCCATGGATTCCCGCCGAGGAACGTCTTTCGCCTGCGCCGTACCCGCTCGCTGACCCGCCCACGCAGAAGCTCGCGCAGCACGTACTTATCGACCAGCCAGGGCACGGGGTCGAGGGACAACGCAGCTTCGATCACGCGGGCATCGCACCAGGGATAGACCAGCTCGATCGGCGCACGCGTGAAAAGCGGATGCGCCCACTCGAAGTAATTCGACCAGATCGGCGACAGCAACGGATGTTCGCATGCGGGAACGTCACGCCTTCCACGGAAGTAGAAATACGGTGGCCGGCGCCGATGCCATGCGTAACGAATCAACCCTTCCGCCCTGCGCCTGAGCGAGAGCTGATCGAGGTGACGCGACAGATCTGCGTACAGAACCGCATCCGCCGGATGCCCATGCAAAGCGACCGGACCGTGTTCCGCGGACGAGCCGTAAAGGTCGCGCGTCATCGAGGCGGTGAGCAGCGCGCCCGGATCCGCTGTCCACAGTCCTTCGTCGAGTGCGTGTAGCGGACTATAGGCGTCCAGCGGAAACGTCTTGTGCTCGATGCCGATCGAGCGCGCCGCTTCTGCAGCGTACGGCTCCTCCTCGTCGCGGATGCGGGTGCGGTACACGGACGTCATGGCGAGCAAGCAGGTCTTCGGACGCACTTCGCGCGTCAATGCAGCCAGCGCGGGGGAGTCGAGTCCGCCGCTCATGAAGACCACCGCTGACGCCCCGCGGACCCTGTCGCAGATCGCATCCTTCAGCGCCGACTCCAGCCAGGCGACCGCATCACGACGGCGTGCCCGCCGCGGCTCGGGCAGAGTCCAGTAGCGCTCGATGGTCAGCGACCCATCGCGAACGCGCAGGAGGTGCGCCGGAGGAAGCCGCCGCACGTCTGCGTAGATCGTTGCCGCGGCATCATTCGAAACGCCATCCTCGAGATAATCCGCGACCGCGTTGTCATCGAGCAACTCCGCACGCACATCTGGATGAGCGATCACGGCCTCGAGGGAATCCGAAAACACAATTGCATGCTCGGTGCGTGCGTAGTAAAACGGGCGCACCCCGAATCGGTCGCGGGCCGCGAAGAGCTCTCCCTTCTCCTCGTTCCATCTCGCGAACGAGAGCTCGTCGTACCGGTCCGTCACACTGGCCTCGTCACGACTCCCGCCTGCGTCTTCGCGGTGCACGACCCTGACGATCCCGCATCGCGCATGCAGCTCCAGCACGGGCTGGGCGGAGGACGGAAGCCGCAGGATGTTGCCCAGACAGCGAAGAAGACGCTCGTCGGGCGGGGATCCATCGGAGGAGACGATCCCGGCGAACGATCTCATCGCAGAGCCTCGGCGAGCTCGCGCTCGAGGAAGGCACCAAGCTCGCCACACGATTCGATCGGCGGAAGGGTCAGCGAGTACGACGGAATGCGATCGGCGAGCGCCGTCGTCACGTCGAAGATCGCCCCACGCATCGTCTCGCCGGGGAGGAGCGCCGTGTAGACGTTCGCGATCAATTGCAGCCACGCGTCTCGCGGTGCAAGAGGTTCGAGCTTCGCAACGGCTTCCCGAGCTCCCAGAAAAAGTATTGCAGCTACCTCCGCTCCTCCGGTCTGCGGGACGAGCACCATCTTCTTGTCCCACGATGGCGCACGATCCGGAAAGACGGCCTCCTCGCCGAACAGCGCGTGAAGCGCCTCGGGCCAGAGTCGCACGGCCGGTACGGACGCGAGCGCGTTGAACGGTCCATCACCCGCGATCTCGGTGACGTCATCGGCCAGTACGGCGTAGCCCTGCTGGTGAAGGATGGCCGCCGTCGTGGACTTGCCGCTGCCGCCGTCTCCCGCGAGCACGACTGCCTTTCCCTCGATGACTACGGCCGCTGCATGCAACAGGACGACGCCCTGCAGATGCAGCGCGATCGCGATGACGGGACCGAGAGCGTAAGCCGCCAAGTCGTCGCGCGTGTACTGTGGCGGCGCGGCGATGAGAGAGATCGAGCGGCCGCCGTCATCCAGGAAGAACGAGGTCCCGTCCATGAAACGGACGATCAGCTCCCCTCCATCCGCCCTGTCGATGACCAGTTCCGGACCGCGATGCCACTCCCTGACCGTGACCTGCGGAGCAGGCTGCATGAGCAACCGCAGCACGACGTCCGCCCCACCTTCCACTGCAGCTCGGTGAAGGAAGGGAAGCTCGCCATCGGCGGCGAGGATGCGCTGCTGAAGGGAGTAGTAGAACGTGCCTGCCATGGTAGTGGGGTTATCCTGTCAGCTCGCAGCTCCCAGCTCTGAGGAATCAAACCAGATTACCGGTACTCCTGCGAGCAGCGAGCTCTGTCTCTCGTCATGGCCAGCGACAGCAAACGCGCGTTCGGATCCTCCGGCCTCGGGCCCGGAACGCTGCTCGACGGCAAGTACGAGATCCTCATGCGCATCGGCGCCGGGGGCATGGGTGAGGTCTTCAAGGCCCGTCACCTCCACCTGAACGTCTTTCGCTGCATCAAAGTGATGAAGCAGGAACTGCTGCAGGACGAGGTCTTCCGCTCCCGTTTCCTGCGCGAGGCGCGGCTGGCCACGCAGATCCATCACTCCAACATCGCGGTCGTCCACGACTTCTTCGTCAGCGACTCCGGAAACTACATGGTCACGGAGTTCATCGAGGGGCGGACGGTCCGTCAGTGGGCGGCGGCTCACGGTCCGTTTCCCCTCGCTCTTGCAGCGGACTTCGCCTCGCAGGTGCTCGCGGGTCTCGACCACATCCACCGCCGCGGCCTGCTGCATCGCGACATATCCCCCGACAACGTCATGCTCTCGTTCGACTCTGACGATCACTGCATTGTGAAGATCATCGACCTTGGAATTGCCAAGGACATGTCCGGCACGGCCGCAGCGGATACGACGCAGGCGGGTGTGTTGATCGGAAATCCCAAGTACATGTCCCCCGAGCAGCTCGGCCTCATCGCCGATGGCGAGCAGCTCGACGGCCGCGCTGATCTCTACTGCCTCGGCGTCGTCCTGTACGAGATGCTGCTCGGTGTGCCGCCGTTCGTGAGCGAGACGCCTGCCGGCTACATCATGAAGCACCTCACCCAGGCGCCCCGCCGCTTCAAGGAGGCGAAGCCGCATCTCTCCGTTCCTGACGCAATCGAAACGGTCATTTTCCAGGCGTTGGAGAAGGACCGCACACGCCGCTTCGGAAGCGCGCGGGAGTTCGCGGCCGCGCTCGCGCCCTTTCTCGAAGCACCCATGGGATCGCTCGTGCGCGAGGACGTGGACCGCCTGCAGCGCATTCCGGAGAGCACGCTGGTCGTCGATCTGAAAGCGCTCGGCCCGGACCCGGCAACGCTTGCGGAGAGCGTGTTTCAGAGCGCGTGGGAGGATGGACGAGCCTCCGTCTGGCGCGAGTATCTCCAGCTCTATCCCGCTTCGGCGCGAGCTGCGGAGGCGCAGAAGCTTCTTCAGGAATCCGAGGCTTTCGAGAGCGCTTCAAAGAGCGACTCGGAGACCGAGGTGCGGCAGTTCCTCTCTTCGTGGCCGGATGCACGTCATCGTCTGGAGGCGGGAATCCTGCTCGCGCGGCTGAAGGAGCGCAGCGCGGAACGGCGAGCCGTCGAGGCTGCGCGCGTGGAGAACACGCCTGCCGCATGGCGACTCTACCTCAGCGCCTACCCGCGCGGTCAGTACGTCGAGGAGACTCGGGAGTCGCTCCTCGCCCTGGAGACGGCCGCGTTCACATCGCTCCTGCATTCGCAGGACATCCAGGCGGCGGCTGGGTTCCAGAAGACCTTTCCAGACTCACCTCGCAAGAGTGAGCTGGAGGCATTGGTCGCGCGGTGGAGCGCAGCGGAGCGTGCGCAGCACGAGCCTGAGGATTGGGAGAGTGCCTGGGAGAGCGGCACCACGGCGGCGTGGGATCACTATCTCGCGACGCATCCCTCCTCGCCCCGTCTCGCGGACGCGCGCCTTTGCCGGCAGGAAGCGGCGGACTTTGAACTGGCAACGCGCACCAACACCGCCGCGATGTGGCGCGCCTTCCTCAAGACGTACCTCACAGGCCGGCATCGTTTCGACGCCGAGATCCGCCTGCAGCACGCGCGCTGACGCGTGCGAGGGTTCCCTGCGCGCCTGTCCGGCATCCTACAAACAACAGGAGAGGTTGGCACTACTTCGGCAGAGTTCGTTCAGCCGTGCAAGGGGATCGAGATGTATGACGACGTCCTCATCGAATCCGCAGGGAAGTCGCCCATCCGGCGATGTGGATCATCGCAACGGTCTCAGCTCTGGCGCAACGCGCTCAACGTGACGTCCACCCCTCCGCCACGGACACCGCCCGTCGCACGAACCGGTTCACTGCAACCTCACCGTCAGTTCAGGATCGAATAGGAGAGCAGTCGTATGGAAGGGATGGAAGCCAATTTCAGTATGCAGGGGATGTGGGAGTCCATGACCTGGGCGGGAAAGGGCGTGGTCATTGTGCTGGTCCTGATGTCGATCTGGTCGCTCACCATCGCCGTGGAGCGCATGTACCGATTCCAGAAAGCAAAGAGAGAGTCGCTGGCAGTCGCCCTGGGCGTGACTCCCCTGCTGCGAGAGCACAAGCTCGATCAGGCGATCACCTTTGTGAAGGACAAGAAGTTCAAGCACAGTCATCTCGCGCGCGTGCTCGCTGCCGGATTGACCGAGTTTCAGTACGAGCAGTCTCAGGAACTGCCGGCGGACTTCGACGTCGTCGAGTCGGGCAAGCGCGCCATCGAACGCGAGACTCTGATGACCACGGCGGAGATGAAGAAGGGCCTGGGCAACCTTGCCACGATCTCCACCACGGCGCCGTTCGTCGGACTGTTCGGCACCGTCGTCGGCATCATCAACGCGTTCCGCGGCATGGCCCTGTCCGGCTCGGGCGGGCTTGGCGCAGTGTCGGCTGGTATCGCGGAAGCGCTGGCCACCACCGCACTCGGCCTTTTCGTGGCCATCCCGGCGGTGTGGATGTACAACTACTTCCTCAACAAGATCGAGCGCTTTCAGGTGGAGATGTCGAACTCGTCGTCGCAGCTGATCGACTACTTCATCAAGAACGCGGCGAAAGCCCGCGTGCGCGCCTGAGCGGAGGACGGCATGGATTCCGGCTCAGGCGGTGGAATGGATATAAAGGGTGACATCAACGTCACCCCGCTCGTCGACGTCTGCCTCGTGCTTCTGATCATATTCATGGTCGTGACGCCGATGCTGCAGTCGGGGGTGGACGTGATGCTGCCCGCGGGTCCGCACGCGGAGAAGAAAGCTGGTGAGAAGAACGACCTGATCGTCTCCATCAAGAACGACGGCTCGGTCTTTGTCGGTCAGAACTGGATTCCGGACAAGGATCTGCCGACGTACCTGACTTCCGAGTATCAGAGAGACTCGTCCCGTTCGGTCAACCTCAAGGCCGACAAGCGCATCAACTTCGGGAAAGTGCGCCAGGTCATGCGCGCCGCGAACGATGCGGGCTTCGGCGGCGTGTCGATCCTCACGGAGACCCGGCAGGCCGGTGCCGAGATGGCCAAGGGGAGGAGGTAACCGTGTCGATGGCCACAGGCGGAGTCTCCGCCGTCCGTTCCGACATCAACATCACTCCTCTGGTCGACGTCGTCCTGGTGCTGCTGATCATTTTCATGGTGGCCACCCCCATCCTGCAGATGGGACTCGATGTCGAGGTGCCACCGAAGGTGGAGCTGGCCACTCCCCCACCGCAGACGGACCAGAAGCAGCTCGTGGTCACGGTGAAGGGCGACGGCGTCTACCTGAACTCGCAACGGATGACCGATCTCAGGCAGCTTCGGGACATGCTTGCGCAACAGATGCTGTCGCGTCCTGTCGCGGAACGCGTGGTGTTCGTGAACTCCGAGGACAACCTGCAGTTCGAGCGCGCCGTGCAGGCCATGGACACCGCGACCGAAGCCGGCGCCACGAAGGTGGGGTTCCTCACGGACGCGCCGAAACCGTAGGCTTCGCTGCCCGGTGTTTTTTCGCCGCGGCAGGCGGCGCCTACCCGGTGTTGGTTCCGCCGCGGCAGGCGGCGCCTACCCGGTGTTGGTTTCGCCGCTGGAGGCGGCGCGTACGGTAGCCGGTGGTGCGAGCCAAAGCGAGCGACCACCGGTTTGCAGGCCCGAAGGAAACGACCCCGGCAGGGTCGCGGAGATCGCGTTGATGAGCAATTCTCC
>JANMSA010001018.1:0-5038 GCA_031388865.1 Acidobacteriota bacterium
GCCGTGATGCATGGGGGTGCATCGCATGACGGTCGGTTGCTTCAGGCCGCTGGAGGCGGCCCGTACGGTAGCCGGTGGTGCGCGCATCGCGCGCGACCACCGGACCACCCACGGCCGTGGATTGCGACCCCCGCAGGGGTCGCGTACGATATCTCGATGGCCTTGGAGTCACGATCTACGCAACCCCTCCGGGGTTGATTTTTGATCACGTGCGAAACCGGTGGTCGCTCGCTTTGCTCGCACCACCGGCTACCGTACGAGCCGCCTCCAGCGGCTGAGGCCCCTACGGAACGAGCCCGTCAGTCTGGCGCACTCACCGCCGGGTCCCCGAATGCCGATCCGGTGGCGACGCTGCTCAGAGATCCTTCAGGATCTCGGCACGCTTCCGGTCGTACTCCGCCTTCGTGATCAGCTCTTTCCGTCGCAGATCCTCGAGCTGCCTGAGCCTGTTCTCGGCGGAGGCGTTCGACGTGGAGTCGACGGATTCCCAGGCACCTTCTCGCGAGCGCGTCTCTTGCTGGACGCCGCTGGAGAGAACGCTTTCGAATGCGTCCTGAAGGGCATCGCTCAGGACTTCGTTGTAGTTCTCGCTGCTTTCAGAGCGACCCCACCGGATGGCGTCGCCCGACGCGGTCCCTTCCTCGATCGCTTTCCCCTGAGCGTCCTTCAAGACGTATTCGAGCCTGACGTCGGACTGATACATCGAGCCGAGGGCCTTATTGCTTTCGGCGACGAAGAAGCGGGTGACGGTGATGCTGAGCACGCGATCCGCCGGCGTCGCTGTTTTCAGACCCCAGTCCTTCGCGATGCCGGTCATGGTCTCCCGCAGGTAGGGAATGACCTCGCTTGACGTGCGGATGCGGAACCTGCGGTCGTCGTCGTCGGTCCCTTGTCCTACGAGGGTGGAGTCGTCCACGTGCCGGCCGTCGTGGACCCGGATCTCGATCGAACGATCGAGAAAGGTCTGTTCGAAGTCAGGGGTGGTGATGTCCAGCCCTTCCTGCGGAAGATATCGAAGTGCGATGCGGCGCGATGCCCCAACGGGCAACGCACTGGCGGCGAAAAACACAAGCATCATGGCGAACAGGAAACGGGTCTTCTTGGGCATCACGGGCATGACTCCTTCATGGATTGCGCAACCCGGGTCTACTGTACTCCGGCGGGCGGGCAACCGCCAGCAGGGCCCGAAGACCTTGTAGGATGCAGCCGTGACGTTCGTACGGTCCTTGAGGCGGCTTGCAGTCATCGAGGGGATCTCGACACTGGTGCTGTTCGGTGTCGCGATGCCGCTGAAGTATTTCGCCGGCATGCCCCTCGCGGTGAGGGTGGTCGGGTCGATCCACGGGTTCCTGTTCGTGGCGCTTGTGCTGATGCTGCTGCTGGCGATCCGCAAGGTTCCGATCTCGCCGGCCCTGGCCGCGGCCGGGATTGCGGCGGCGGTGATTCCGGGCGGTCCTTTTCTCCTGGACCGGAGACTGGCCAGGCTGGAAGGACCCCGTGAGGGGGCGTGACCTGGGGTTCTGGGGTTTAGGTTCGGTTGTCAGTTGTCAGTTGTCTAAGCGATCTCGCCTGGATGAGCCCTCGGTGTGAAAAGGCATCAGGACAGGACTCGCAGACACCGACAACTGACAACGATTCCGCTCCCGCCGGGCGGCAGCGCTTTCGCGGGAAACTTCAACGACAACCGACCGGTCAAGATCGCAGCACGAGGCTACCGGAGTCGCGGCCAGTAGAGTGCATCGGCCTGGGCCTGGCTGGTGATGATCGCCTCATCAGGAACCGTGGTGCCGTCGCGCAGCGTGACATCGACGACGATCGCTCTGTCGCCGATGGTGACGTTGTTCCCGACCTTGGAGCGGAAGAGAATTGCGTCGTTGCCGATGGTCAGGTCGCTGCCGGCTTCGAGAGGGCCGTGAAACACGACGTTGTGCCCCGACTTCAGGTTCTTTCCGATCGACAGGGACGTGTGCTCGAGCGCGTGGAAGGTCACCCGATCGTCGATGCTGGCGTTCTCGCCGATGATGATCGGCGTGCCCTCGTCCGCCCGGATGGAGCTGCGCCGGCCGATGACACTGTGGTCACCGATTCTCACATCGCCCACGATGCGGGTGAACTCGGAGATCCGGACGTTCTTTCCCACCGTCGGCTGGACCTGATTGGGATTGAACGTCGTCTTCGGAGCCGCCGAGACTCCCGACACGGCGTCGAAGCCGCTCTTCTGGTAGAGCGCGACGTACTGTTCCGCGAATTCATGATTGACGTGCAGAACGTCCTTCTGGAACTTCGTGTGGCCGTCACTCTTGAGCGGCAGAGCGTCGGCCTCGCTCTGGGTTCTGATCACCGCCCCGATCGGGACGATCCGATCCTTGGCCACATGGACATTCGCGACGATCGCCCCATGGAGCACGAACACACCGTCGTCGAGCACCGCGTTCTCGATGCGGGCGTGAAAGCCGATGAAGCAGAAGTTTCCGATCGATGAGTTCAGGACTACCGCCTGGTGGGCGATGCTGACCTGCTTCTGAGCGCTGCTGGAGCGGGGGCCGCAGGGCGACGCAGACCGGTGTGAAGACCGCTGGGCGAGAAACAGGATGTTGTCCTGCAGGTTCGTCTCGCTGCCGATACAGATCCGAGTCTCGGGATCCGCGCGCAGGATCGTGTTGCTTGCAACGAAGACTTTCTGCCCCACGTTGACGTCGCCGAACAGCTCCACCAGGGGGCTGAGGAAACTCTTGTTGACGACCACCTTGATCGGCTCGCCCACATTCACCAGTTCGTCCGCGTGCGCGCCAGCGGAACTGCGGCTCGCCGCTTTGACCTTTGCGGCGTGAGGTTTGTCGTCCGCCCGTACAGCGGCGCCGGGATGCGACGAGAGCCCGACCAGAGCGAGACCGAGGGCAGAGACCGCGAGAGTCCTGGAGGCAATGGCGTTCATTTTGTCCTTTGCTGAAGAGTGACGATGTGACGAAAAGTATAGCTTGAGAACGCTCAGACGGATAACCGACAACTGACAACGCGCCCGTTGAAGCGCCGCCAGCCGCGATACAGTCCGGCGCATGAAACGCTTCGCGCTCGTGCTCCCCCTCCTCCTGGCCACGTCGCTCCTCGCGCAGAAAAAGCAGCTCACTCTCGAGGCTCTGTATGAGCCGAGCACGATGGTCCGGTTCAGCGGAACGGTACAGAGAGGGTTCGACTGGGTGGACGAGACGACGGTGGTCTGGCCTCGATCCGACTCTGCGGGGAAGCTCGTCGGATGGCGGCTTCTCGATGTCGCAACCAACAAAGAGCGGCAGTTCCTCGATGCCGCCAAGCTGGAGCGGGCGCTCGGACAGGTGGGGCTGGCGGCGGAGACGGCAAAGAAGATCGCTGCTGGGGAGAGGTTCCAATTCGACGCGAAGAAGACCGCGCTGCTCATCGAAGCTGGTGACGATCTCTACGTCTACTCGCTCTCCAGCGGCACCGCCCGGCGGCTCACATCGACGGCGGGCGCTGAAGAGGAGGCCACGTTCAGCCCTGACGCGCAGCGAGTGGCGTTCGTGCGCGATCACAACCTCTACGTCGTCGATCTCGCGGGACGCGAGCGGCAGCTCACCACCGATGGCAGCGCGGACATCCTGAACGGGAAGCTCGACTATGTGTATCAGGAGGAGATCTACGGCCGAGGGGTTTTCAAGGGCTTCTGGTGGAGCCCGGACTCGTCGCGAATCGCGTTCCTTCGTCTCGACGAGCGCGAAGTTCCCCGCTCCACGATGGTCGACGACGTGGCTGCGAGAGCGGCCGTCAAGGTATTCGCCTATCCGAAACCGGGCGATCCAAATCCTCGCGTGCAGTTGAAGATCGTGCCTGCGAGTGGCGGTGCGGTGGTGCACGTGGACAACGACCGGTTCGCGTCCGGCGAGATCCTGATCGTCGATGTGACCTGGGCACCCGACTCGAAGACGGTGACGTATCAGGTGCAGAATCGCGAGCAGACCTGGCTGGAGCTCGTATCCTCGACACCGGCCGGCGCGAGCACGACGCTCTTTCGCGACACGACCAAAGCGTGGGTCGATCCACTGGCGCCACCGCAGTGGCTCACCGATGGCAACTTTCTCTGGCAGTCGGAACGGTCTGGATTCCGCCACATCTATCACTACAAGGCGGACGGAACTCTGATTGGACAGGTGACCAGTGGCGAGTGGGAAGCGCGTGAGCTGCATGGCGCCGACGCTCAGTACGTTTACTTTTCTGGAACCGAGCGTAGTCCCATCGGCCGCGATGTTTACAAAGTGAAGCTCGACGGCAGCGGCCTGCAGCGCCTGTCGACGGTGGCCGGCACGCACACCGCCACGTTCAGTCCGGGCCTGACGCACTACGTCGACAGCTGGAGCGATATCCGTACGCCCCCACAGGTGCGCATTCATCGCAACGACGGGCGCGTTGCCCACGTCGTGGAGGCCAATCCGGTTTCGGTGCTCGCCGAGTACGATCTGCCTGCCGTCGATTTTCTACAGGTGAAAACGCGGGACGGGTTCCCGATGGAGGCGATGCTCGTGCTTCCGCGCAACTTCGATCCCGCAAAGAAATATCCGGTGTTTCAGTCGCTGTACGGCGGACCTCACGCGCAGCGGGTTCTCAACCGGTGGGGCGGGCAGGGAATGAGCTCACTGCTCTTCCTGCAGTTCCTCGCGCAGCGGGGCGTCGTCGGATGGGTGGTCGACAACCGCACGGCCAGCGGCAAGGGCGCCCAGTCCGCCTGGCCCGCGTGGAAGAACCTCGGCGAGTCGGAGCTTCGCGATTACGAAGACGCCATCGCCTGGTTGAAGCAAAAGCCGTACATCGATGGAAGCCGCGTCGCTCTCAGCGGCTGGAGCTATGGCGGCTTCATGGTCGCGTACGCGCTGACGCACAGCAAGGCCTTCTCCGCCGGCATCGCGGGCGCGCCGGTCACGGACTGGCGGAACTACGACTCGATCTACACCGAGCGGCTGATGCTCATGCCGCAGAACAATCCCGAGGGTTACGAGAAGAGCTCAGCGAGCGTGGGGGCGAAGAATCT
>JANMSA010001053.1:0-3341 GCA_031388865.1 Acidobacteriota bacterium
ACGAGGTTCTACGCTCCGCAGAGCGTCGCGATGGGCTAGTCGTCTGATGGCTCATCGCGGCCACAGGGGCCCCCACAAACGCCTTCGGCACCATCTCCCCCACACGGGGGAGAAGGATCTCGATGGGGAAGGGTGTCGCGAGACAGCGCGCTGGCTGCGAAAAATTCACACCAGGGCCTCGCGGCGGAGCGTCAGCAGATCGCGCAGCTGCGTGTTCGACAACTCAGTGAGCCACCCTTCGCCAGTTCCGACGACGTTGCGCGCCAGCTCCTGCTTCCCCTCGATCATCTCGTCGATCCGTTCTTCCAGCGTGCCCGCGCAGACGAACTTGTGCACCTGGACGCTCTTCGTCTGACCGATGCGGAAGGCGCGGTCGGTGGCCTGATTCTCGACGGCCGGGTTCCACCAGCGATCGAAGTGAAACACATGGCTGGCGCGGGTGAGGTTCAGTCCCGTACCGCCGGCCTTCAGCGAGAGGATGAACACCCGCGGCCCCTTCACCTCGTTCTGGAAGCGCTCCACCATCTCATCGCGCTTTGCGCGCGGAGTCCGGCCGTGCAGAAAGAGCGATTCGCGCCCGAGCGTCTCCGCGAGGTGGCGCTGGAGCAGCGTACCCATCTCGGCGTACTGCGTAAACACGAGCGCGTGATCGCCTGCACTGATGGCCTCCTCGAGCATCTCCGTGAGCCGGGCCAGCTTGCCCGAGCGGCCGGGGAGCTCGGAGTTGTCGCGAAGGAAGTGCGCCGGGTGATTGCAGACCTGCTTGAGCCGGCCCAGCGTGGCCAGGATCAGCCCTTTGCGCTCGATGCCCTCGCTGTCCGAGAGGTCGTCCTGCACCTCGTCGACGACTGCCTTGTAAAGCGTGGCCTGCTCTTTCGTCAGCGTGCAGAAGACCTTCATCTCGTTCTTCTCCGGCAGGTCGGCGATGATCGACTTGTCGGACTTCAGGCGGCGCAGGATGAACGGGCCGGTGACGCGCTTCAGCGCTGCCGTCGCCTCGGGATCGCGCAGCGACTGGATGGGAAGAAAGTACGACGCGCGGAACTCCGAGGCGCTGCCGAGGAGGCCCGGATTGAGGAACTCCATGATCGACCAGAGATCCCCCACGTTGTTCTCGACGGGGGTGCCAGTGAGCGCGATCCGAAAGTCGGCCACAAGTGCGCGCGCCGCCTTGGCCTGACGGGTCTCGCTATTCTTGATGTTCTGTGCCTCGTCGAGCACGACGCCTCGCCACGGCACGCGCGCGAGTGTCTCTGCCTCCCGGTGGAGAAGCGCGTACGACGAGATCACGAGCGCCGAGCTGTCGATCTCCTTCAGCAGCTTCGCTCCGCGCGCGCGCGAGGCGCCGTGATGCAGGAGCACAGGCAGCGACGGCGTGAAGCGCTGCGCCTCGCGCAGCCAGTTGCCGGTGACCGAGGTAGGGCAGATGAGCAAGGTCGGCCGGTGATGAACGGGCCAGTCGCTCTGCAGCAGTGCGAGTGTCTGCACGGTCTTGCCGAGTCCCATGTCGTCCGCGAGACACGCGCCGAGGCCGGCCTGCTCGAGGAATCGGAGCCAGGAGTAGCCTCGCTTCTGGTAGGGCCGGAGCGTGCCCGCGAAGCCGTTGGGCTCGGGCAGCTCCTCCCAGTCGCGCTTCCCTTCGATCCGCTCGAGGAGATCGCGAAGGGCGCCAGTCCCTTCGAGCTCTTCGACCGGCAGCGTATCGCTCGCGCCGGCGAGCCGCGTGCGCACGAGCTGCTGCAGTGTGGTGCGCTCTCCCTTCTTCTTCAGGAAGCGCAGCGCCTCGCCGATCTCGTCCGCGGAGAGCTGCACCCACTGTCCGCGGACCTTGACCAGCGGTGCTTTCAGTTTGGCGAGGCGCTGCAGCTCTTTCTCGGTGAGCAGGGCATCGCCCACGGCGACGCTCCAGTCCACTTGCACGACCGTCGCGAACGAAAGGCCTCCTTTGCCCGTGAATCGCGGAGCGCGTGCGGTGCCTCGCAGCGCAAGCCGCTTCTTCGTTCCCTTCCTGCTCCACCACGACGGCAGGAACACGCCGAAGCCCGCGGATTCGAGTGCTGCGGCATCGCGCGAGAGGAAGGAGAACGCGCCCGTGGCATTGGTCTCCAGCCCATCGGTGAGCCCGGCGATCAGTCCGTGCTCGACGGCGGTGCTGATGGTGGCCGCCTGACCGAGGGAGCGAAGCAGGAGCTCTCGGGGGGCTTTGGAGGGAGGGAGCAGGAGGCTGCGGTCGTCGCGACCCTGCATCAGGTACTGAAGCCGCCACGGCGCATCGTCCGTGGATGGCTCTTCGAGCCGGAACGCAAGCCGGTAAAGCTCGGCGGCCTGCGAGGTGACCGGTCGCAGCCAGGCATCGACGGACGCCCGCAGTTGCGCAAGCTCCTCAGGATCGGCATCGATGCGTCCGTCGGGCGTCGTCAGCGCAGCCAGCCAGCGTTCGTGCAGCGACTTGCCTGCTACTCGTGGGAGGCCGGCGCTGCGGACGAGGCTGTCCGCCAGAGCGCTGACGAAGCTGAGGACGGCCTGGCGAGCGTTGGCCGCCGGGTTGAACGCGAGTGCCACACCAGGAACGCTGGCGACAAGCGAGGCGAAACGCTCCGCCTCATCGCCGATGAGCAGTGGAATCCAGGCCGCGCGTGCGGAGTCTCCCGGCGCAGCGGAGGCGGGACTGAGGCCGGGAGCGACATGCCCGCGCGCGACGAGCGCAGCGGCGTAGCGCATTGCGGTTGCGCACCAGGCGAGGTCCGCGCCGACGAGCACCGCCGGAGCGAGCACGCGCTCGCCTGCGGTGCGAGTCAGCAGCGCGATCGCGGCGGGAGCCTCGAGGCGCAGCGTGTCTGTGAGTGTGAGGCGCGGTCTTCTGCGGGACTTCGACAGCGGACCAAGAAGCGGTGTCGAGGGTCCGGGTGGCAGGAGCGCCTCGGCCCGGCCGGCACGCCCGGGGAGGTTGAGGTCTGCTCTTTCAAGCGCGGAGCGAATGTTCTTGCAAGGATCGCTACTTTCGACCCAGATCAACAGATATTCTTGTTGCAGAGCCGCATGGAGAACGAGCATCTCATAGGAAGAGTCTGACAATACGAGTTCTCGACGTTCCACCGGTGGGGCTGCCTTACAATCCTATCTGGCAAGAAAGGGATTCGTATCGAAAACGAGCTGCATGTCAGTACAGCCCAGCGCAGTTCTTCGGCAGATTGCCAGAAACGAGCTCACTCGAAGGGCGAAAGACTCTTCGGACTCCGCCGCTGTCCTCTCGGCGGGCGCTGGCGCCTGGGATGACTTTGCGGCCGTGATGGTGCCACTGATCGGCCGGAATGGTGTGGACGGCCTGACGACCCGGGCGG
>JANMSA010001056.1:0-2996 GCA_031388865.1 Acidobacteriota bacterium
CGGAACGCACATGAGCGGCTCATGCGCCTGTCGGATCTGATCCGGGCGCAGACGGACGTCACGCCACTCGACCTGCTCGCGCGCGTGGTGCTCGAGATGGGCAACGACGCGGTCGCGCCAGATCTTTTCCAGCTACGATGAGTTCCTGCGAGTGCTGAGCGGTCCGGACGCAAGAGACGCGCTGAAGAGTCTGAAGTTCGAAGACTCCGAGAGCGACAAGACGTACGCGCATCTTCGCGAGATCAGTCGCGAGTTCAGGAAGGGCATCGACTCCCTCTTCTTCGATCTTCACCCGCAGCTGAAACGCCTCATCCGCGAATACGGAGTGTTCTGATGCGAACCGTTGGATTCTCCACAGGCGCTCTCGCAAGAGGCGACTTCCGTCGCGGCATCGACATGCAACTGAGTCGCGCTGGAGCGCGTAGCGCGATTGAGCTCTCCGCGCTTCGCGATCATGAGCTCGAGCCCCTCGTTGCGGCGATCCCTGATCTCCAACTCGATCGGTTCGAGTACGTCTCGTTTCATGCTCCAAGCAGGCTCGGACGGTTGTCAGAAGATGACGTGATCTCCGCTGTTCGCCGATTGCCGGAGAACTGGCCTGTGGTCGTGCATCCGGAGATCATCGCCACGCCGACGAAGTGGAGAGGTCTCGGTGCGCGCCTCTGCGTGGAGAACATGGACAACCGCAAGACATCCGGACGGACCGTCGGCGAGATGCGCGATTGGTTCGCGGTGCTCCCGGAAGCCCGGTTCTGTCTCGACGTCGGCCACGCTCGACAGATCGACCCGACTATGACCGTCGCGTTGCTGATGCTGACGGAGTTCAGCGAACGTCTGGCTCAAATCCACTGGAGCGAGGTTGGCCCCGCAGGCGAACATCTGCCCGTGCACGCCCTGGCGGCACTAGCGTTCGGGCGCGTCGCCCATCGCATCCCGGAGTCGTGCCCGATCATCATCGAATCGGTCATTGATGCTGACCGCATGTCCCGGGAGATTGAGACGGTGCGTCGAGTGTTCGACTCGGCTGCGACCTTCGCGGCCTGATTTGCCCGCAGATGCAAAGCAGCCCAAAGGAGATTCGCAGATGCTCGGTCCCATTCTCGTCAGTGCTGGTGCGGTGGTCGCTGGTGTTCTTGGCTATGCGGCCAGTCGGCCGAATGCGTTTCGTGTCGAGCGGTCCAAGCGGATCGATGCGCCGCCGGATCGGGTGTTTGCAAAGCGTTGAGAGACGAGGGATCATAACGACTCAAAGCAAAGGTTGTGCTCACGAACACAGCGATCACGCAGCTATTGACACGAGCCCCCTCCCGTCGAATCTCAGCAGCGCGCCGTTTCTCTTCCTCACCTCGGGGAGAACTACGGCTTCGGCATCGAGCTCGGGCGGTAGCCGATACGCGTTGAGCACGACGTCCAAATGGTCGCGCACGAGCGGTTGCACTTCATCGAGCGCTTTCAGGATCGACTGCCAGATCAGGCGGGGCGGGTTTGCGAAGACGCCTCCTCCGATCATGGTCAGGACGACCTTGGTGCAGCCGAGTGAGACGGCGCCGAGGAGGGTGCCGGTGTAGGCGGCGCGGAGGAGGTGGCTGGCGATGGGGGTGAAGTGCCGGTCCAGGATGCGTTCGGCACCGTAGCCGCCTCCCGCGAGGGTGGAGGTGAAGGCCTGCGCGATGCGGGGGGCGCCGGCGACCGCGCCATCCCAGTTGTGGCCGAGAACGACTTCCGCGTCGCGGTGGAGGCCGATCTCGATGTCTTCGAATCTTTGTTCGAGGGACTGCGTCAGGTGATCGAGCGGGATTCCTGCGCCGGTCAGGTATCCGTTGTGGGAGACGCGGCGACCGCAGGCGCGGGCGAGGAGGTCGAGTTGTTCTCCGTCGCTCTGCTGGACGAACCGGCTGCCGTCGGCGCGAGGGGCGGCGTAGTGACGGAGGAGGGTGGCCGGGAAGGCCGAGATGGAGGCGCGCGGCCCCTGGGTTGGATCGGTGAAGTAGTTCGCGACCGGCGTGATGTGCGGGCCGGGAGACTCGAGGCAGTTGAACTGAGAGGCCGCCTGAAAGAGTGTGCCCGGGCCGGCTGCGGCCTGCAGCGCGCCGATGTCGGTCAGCGGGTTCGCGCCGGTCAGGACGATGAGCCTCGCTCGCGCCGCTGCTGTTGCGCGCTGCTCCGCGACACGCCGGCGCAGCGTTGCGATCGAGACAGTTTCGAAGTGGCCGGCGGTCCAGGAGTGTCCCCCCGCTTCGAGGGTCGCTGTGCCGGTGGAGTCGAAGGAGAAGTGCCTGGCCGGGTCCAGCCGGACGGCGTCTTCGGCTGACCGCACCATCGCTCTGGCGTTCGGATGGCGCCTTGTCAGCGCGGCCGCCAATGATGAGAGCTCTCCTCTCAGATCGGCCAGGGTGCGATTGTCGGAGAGGGAAGCGAGCAGGCGGTCAAGCATCGGGAGTCTTTGATCCTATCCCTGTTGAGACCATCCAAACATCGCCTCCACGTCGTACCGCTGCTGGCCCCGCGCGCATGTCGAGTATGCGCCCGACAACCGTGGGCGTCCCCACCACCTGTAGGACATTTGCGCTTGTCTTCGTTCCGAGGGAACCTCGGGGTGGAGGCTGTATGCGAGTGACTGATGAAGAGGATCCGATGGCGTATCTGGAGAAGTTGGACCGGTGGCTGGCGGGGGAGGAGCAGGGGGTGATTCCGCTCGATGTGCTGCGCGCGAGTGGGCACGACATTCCCCCTGACGATGGGCCGCTCGATGACGATGCGATGCATGCAAAGTTGTGGGAGGTACTGGAGGCGATGGCGGGGATCGGGATGGTCATCGAACAGACGGACCACCTGAGCGACCGCGAGCTTTACCGGTACCTCGTGCGCGACGCGCTGCGGGTCGAGGTCCTGTTGGGCGAGGGCACGACGCACCTGTCGCCGGTTGGCGGAGGGAGTGAAGAGGACAACGGGATCTTTCTGCGCTACTACGCGGATGACGACGATCGCGAGATGTG
>JANMSA010001084.1:0-3692 GCA_031388865.1 Acidobacteriota bacterium
AGAGCCTTCTCTCCCGCGCACGGGGGAGAAGGTGCCGAAGGCGGATGAGGGGGCGCCCTTGAGAGACAAGCGCGCGAGGAGCGTTTTCTGCCGCGCAGACTCCCAGGCGCGGTCAGAGGCCGCGCAGCAGGTCTGTCCTCGAGAGCCGGGGACCGCGCCGCGGCGCGGCGACTGAGAGAAAGAAACTCTATTCGGGTGTCAGCCCGCGGTGCGGGCGTCAGTTCCTAGCACCCAGGCTTCAGCCGGGTGTGGCAGGCCGGTCCAAGGTGAGCCCGGGTGAGCGGGCGACAGAGATGCTAGCGGAACGTCCGCGCGCGGCCCTGCGGGCATCGTGAATACCGTCCGCACGCTTCCAAGAAGCGTCCAACGTTTATGCGGTTTTGCGCACGGTGGGCTGAATGAGTCCCCTCTCCTCGCGTCGAGCGGGTAGAGGGGACTGGGGCCCGCCGTTTCTTCATTTCGCTTCAGCGCGCACGCTGTGAACCAACCAGGCAGCATCCGTCGCCACCAGAGTGGCGCTGTTTCGGAATCCGTCAGCGCGTCCCGAATCCTTCTCAAACCGCACCACGCGGCAAGTGGGGGCGAGACCATGCCAGGATTCGAATGAGATGCCGCTTTCCGGGGCTCTGGCAATATCTCTTCGTACTCACCGTCTCCTTCTCCAGATTCCGCTGGACGGTTTCCGCGCCTCACAGTGGCCGCTCGGACCAGCAGAGAGATCTCACGCGCGAGGACTCGGTTGCGACCATCGTCTTAAACAAGACTTGACAACTGGGACATGCGACCAGTTTGCCCGTAACCGCCGACGAATCTGACCGATGCAACTGAATCTCGAGGAGCTCACATGCCGCGTTCCCGGGTCGCCTTCACCATCGTCGCCTTCGCTGTCATCGCGAGTCTCGCTCTCACCGCGCATGCCGAGGAATGTCAGGTTGGACCGTCAGTGAGCGTCACCGTGTCGCCGCAGCCCACGGGTATTCCAATCATTACCGTGTCCTACAGTTTTCCCGATACGACCAACGCCGCGCAGAGGCGCGTGGGACTGCGCATCATCGACAGCAGCGGTGGCATCGGGAACATCGGCGGATTCCAGCCGGCCGATTCCTCGGGAACGTGGACCGTGAACCACGACATGTCCTGCCGGCCGTCCGGCACCTACACGTACGAGGCGACGGCGATCACCTGCAATGTTCACGAGCGGAAGGCGACGGCCGGCTACACTCACAACGTCCGTCCCACGGTGAGCGTCTCGTACGCCGGTCCGGACGATCAGGGACATGGGAACGTCATTGCCGGCTATGGCTTTCCCAACACCTCTGATCCATCACAGAGAACGCTGTTGCACCGCGTTTATGACGCCGGCGGGTTCGGCACCGGAGCATCGCTCAAACCCGTTGATCGGACGGGAACCTGGATCACTCCTTACCCGATGACCTGCCGAACGGGAACGTTCCGGCATGAGATCACCGCCTACACCTGCAGCGGTGAGGAAGAGCGAGCCAGCGACACCGTTACTGTCAACACCAGGCCGTCCGTGTCCGTCTCCGTGGGGAGCCTCCAGGACAACGGCGACGTCGCCCTTGCGATCAGCTTTGGGTTTCCGAACACGGATCACTCCAGCCAGCGTTCTGTCCTCGTGAGGATCGAAGACGGCGGCGGCTTTGGCACCTTGGCCAGTTCGTATCGGGATGAACAATACGGCGTTTGGAACCTGACCTATAACGTGGCCTGCGACCTGCGCAATCTCAACGTGTGGGTCATCGCCACGAGTTGTACCGGGGAGAGCGCCGAAGCGAGGCAACCGTTGCCGAAGCCGGAGAAGCCGACCGTCTCGGTCACGCTCTCGAAGTCGAAGGTCCAGCCTGGCTGGATCGACGCCACGATCGACTACGACATGAAAAAGGCGACCGCCCTCTGGAGCATTCGCCTCGATCTGAGCTCATGGACGGATGCCGACGGGGTGAAGTATGACGGTTACCGGCTGTTGTGGCCGGAAGCACCGCAGAATCGCAGCGGCAAGAAAATCGTGACGTTCCTCCCGCCGCGGAACGCACAGCAACTGAGCGTGAATGCGATGGCCGCGACGTGCACCGGCAGGGAGACCGCTGACGGTCACATTGCGTGTGATCCGTGCGAGGGAACGGTCAACCCCGTCTTCTTCTCCTCGGGGAACGTGCAGGTCACCGATACCGACGCGCTCCCGCCCATTGCGGCGCACCGTCTGGTCCGTACGTACAACAGTGACGAGCAGGTCGTCGCGCTGTTTGGTCGTGGGTTCACCACGCTGTTCGACCGGCGCATGATTCTCAACAACGACGGGTCTGAGCAGATCGTGTCCTTCGTGACCGAGACGAATCAGGTGGTCACGTTCCGAGGCGCGGGCGGCGCCTTCCGGCAAACGTGGCCGAGCGGGCGGCAGGCGATGGACACACTCCACTATGACGCGTCGACCGGTACGTACGCGCATCGCAGGGCGGGATCGACCGAGGTGGCGGTATTCCATGCGAATGGGCGGCTCGCGGTGCTGCGCGATCTGGCGACCGGCCGCGAGGCGCAGGCCGCCTATGACGCGCAAGGTCTGCCTCAGTCGCTGACGGATTCGTGGAGCGGCACGAGTTGGCTCCTGACCATCGATACCGCGAACCGTCGCGTGAGCTCGATCGTGGTGGGTGGCCGGCCCGATCTGCTCTGGTCCTACTCCTATGACGCCTCCGGAAATCTCTCCAGCGTGACCGCGCCAGGTAGCGCGATCTGGCGTACATACGCGTACGTTACAAACCGGATGACGGAGTCTTATGACGCCTTGGGCAACCTCATCGAAAGCCACACCTATGACGCAAACGGCTATGGGATCAGCTCCACGGGACCGGACGACGAGATCGCTGCCCTCGCCTACGACCTTCCTGGGTCGACGGCAGACGAGCGCGTTACCCGCGTGACCTACAAGACCGGAGCGGTCGCCGAGTACGCCCTCCGCCGTGCGGGCGGAGCGTACCGGACCGTCCGCGTGACGGGAGGCTGTTCGAGCTGCGGCGCGGGCGAGGCGACGTATGTGCATGACGGCGAGGGCCGTATTGTTCGCGAGCAGGACGCGCGCGGTTACATCACCCTGACCGTCTACGACGACCGGACCCGTGTCCTCTCCAGGACTCCATTCCTGCAGCCGTTCTCCTGTGACCCTGCAACGGATGCTGCTCGATGCCGGCTGACCCCGGAGGCGTTGGCCGAGGTGGGAGTGTTGGCTACGCGCTCCACGGAGACCACCACGTATGAGTACGGCGACGCGAACTGGCTGGACCGGCCCACCGCGATTCTTACAGAAAGCCTGATGAACACTCTGGGCCGCCGGAGCTCGGTGGCAGTCCTGAGCGGAGCGGCCGATCTCCGATCGCGGCAGGAAACCTTCGTGTACGACGCGAACACCGGGACTGCACTAACCCAGAGCATCAGCGGATGGACGGCAGGTGAGTATCGAACGCGGACGAGCACGACCGCGCTCTACGATGGGATCGAAGGGGCGGCGTTCGAGCCCGGCGGCGCTTTCGAGACGGCCTGGCTGGCGCTTCCGCAGCCGGCGGGCCTGAGGAAATCCGTCGACGGCGCCAGAGCCGATGTCCCGGACGTGACGCTGTTCGTTTACTACCCGATCCATGCCTCGGTTCCATCCCTGCAGCGCGGCATGCTCGCCGCCG
>JANMSA010001089.1:0-4305 GCA_031388865.1 Acidobacteriota bacterium
CTCCGTCGCCTCGACCGCGTTCTTGAGGAGATTGCCAACGGCGCGGCGGATCTGCTCGGGATCCATCAGCAACTCGATATCCAGCGCGACGTCCACTGTGATCGCGACGCCGGGCTTCACGTCGCGGTAGAGGCCAGCCGCCTGCTGAAGAATCTCCGCGAGCTGCGCGTGACGGAGATGAATCGCCGGCATCCTTGCGAATCGCGCGAACTCGTCCACCATCCGGTTGAGGTGCCCCACCTCGTCGACGATGATCTGGCAGCCCTCCTGAATCCCCGGCTCCCCGCGCCCGTACTTGCGCGCAATCCGTTCGGCGGAAAGCTTGATCGGCGTGAGGGGATTCTTGATCTCATGGGCGATGCGTCGTGCAGCCTCGTTCCACGCGGCGAGCTTCTGGGCCTGTACGAGCTGCGTGGAGTTCTCCATCGCCAGGACCCACCCCGCACCGCTACCCAGCCGCGCCGCGGAGAGCTCGAGGTATTGCAGCTCGCCGCCGACGATGACCGCCACCTCGCGCGTTCGCGCGCGGCCGCTGGTCAGCTCCTGCAGCGCAACCGCCACGGGCTCCAGATCGCCGCGCAGGACCACGTCGAGCTGCGAGCCGGCCGATACGTCGCTCATCCGCAGCATCTGCAATGCCGCGCGGTTGATCGACAGCACCTGCAGCTGGTCGGTAAACGCGATGATGCCCGTGCTCACACTCTCCAGCACCGTGGTCATGAAACGGTTGGTCTCGGTGAGCTGCTGCCGTTGATCCGAGATCTGCACGGACATGTCGTTGAAGGAGGAGATCAGCTTCCCCACTTCGTCCGTGGCAGCGACTTCCACGCGGTGCCCATACTTCCCTTCCGCCATCAGCGCCGTTGCTTCTGCCAGCGCTTTGATGGGAATGGTGATTCGCCGCGACGCGTAGATGGAGGTCCACAGCGTGCCGAAGAGAATGGCCAGCGTGACCGCCAGGAACAGCATGGTCTGAGAGGCCTTCAGCGTCTGCCGCTGGGAGTGGAGCTGCTGAAAATCGCGATAGGCAATGATCGATGTGTCGATCATGCGGCTCGTGGCCGAGGGGATGAAGACCCCCGCGACGGCGAACTCGTCCCCTGCGATCGGAACGGCAGTCCGAATCCACTTGCCGCTCGCGACGACATCGATCTTCACCGCCTTCCGGTTCCGCGCGACTTCTTCGAAGAAGCGAGCGGACGGATCGGCGACCTCCTGGATGGGCGCCCGCGGATCCGCTTGCGCCTTGACGAGAATGCCGGCGCGGTAGACCGCGGCCATGTCCACGCCGTGAAACTCGCGGACGTGCCCGAGGATGTCGTCGATGCGTACGGCGTCGCGGGAGTCGGGGCTGGCGGCGATCTCTCGAGCCGCGCCCGCTGCAATGTCCGCAGACTGATCCTGCGACATCTGCGCGATCGCTTCGCTGTTCGCGAGAATGGTGCTGACAGGCGTCGCGAACCAGCGGTCGATGGAAACACGGAGCAGGTCCGTGGCCACCACGAAAAGAATGATCACGGGAAGAAGCGACGTCGCGACGTATGTCACGACCAGCTTGGTGCGGAACCGCGAGCCGATGATCCCGCGCTGCCGCTCCAGCACCAGCTTCACCACACCGCGCAGGAGCACGAAGAGGATACCGATGATGAGCAGCAGGTTGATGTTCCAGAGCACGAACAGCAGCAGCCGGTTGCTCAGAGCCTCCGGCGTGAGCTCCTTGGCCTGTTGCGTGACGTAATAGAGGAGGCTCGTCGCGGCGAGAATCATCAGCGGCACCGCGACGATGAACCGCGGGTCCTTGCGATAGCGGAGGACGAGTTCGCGCAAACTCACGGCCGATCCGCCCGGACCCGTGTCTCCCGCCATCTGGTGGAGACTTCCCACGGAATGACGTACATCAACCAGCCGCGCATGAGGTCTGCCTTCACGCGCACTTTCAGTTTGTGCGGCTTCCTGGTGCCGATCTCGAACAGATCCTGTTCGTCTACCGTCGTCATCCTCTGCTCGAGGGCGGCGAGGTCGGTGAACGTCTCCGAGCGAACGAGCTGGCGGTCGCGGCGATAGTTCAGGAGGTACTCACGAGTCACGGAGTTGTAGGTGCAGATGACCTCCACCCGAGCCTCGGCCACGCCGTCATCGAACCAGTTGGGGCGATCGCGAAAGATCTCGATCCGGTACGTGAAGCTCGTCGGCAGACCGCTCCTGAGGGCCTCCAGCATCTCGTCCTGAGCGAAGACGCCTGCCAGCGTGAATCGCACCGAGACCTTGCCAGAGCGTGGGCTCGCGGCGAGCTTTTCGATCCTCGGATTCGGGGCCGCTGCGGCCAGCGATCCCGTCAGGACGATTGCGAACAACAGGAGCAGCGCACGCACGGTGTGGCTTTTTTACCACAATGATGGCTTTGGTGCGTTCGTGTGCGTTGTCAGTTGTCGGTTGTCGGTTGTCTGCGCCTTCCCGCGCTTCAGCGCAGATCACCAACAACTGAGAGCCGGCATCATCAGGCTGGACCACGGCGACCGACCACTCCAAAGCACCACACACCTGCCGGCCATGCGCGATACCGCAGAGAACTGACAACCGACAACCGCCGCGAAGACGGCTAAGCGAACTGCTCGTACGAACGCTGCTCCACCGCTTCGACGGCGTCTTCCTGCTGCGCGGCAGCGTGAAGGATGGCGGCGACGAAGCGGGAGTGAAGCGCGTGACCGCCACGATAGGCGGTGATCTCGCCCGCGAGGGGACGGCCGATCAGTGCGAGATCTCCGACGAGGTCCAGGATCTTGTGGCGAACAAACTCGTCCTTGAATCGCAGCGGCCCGTTCACGACACCGCGATCGTCGAGGACCACCGCGTTCTCCACCGACCCGCCACGAGCGAGACCGGCGGCGCGAAGCCTCTCCACGTCGCGCATGAACCCGAACGTGCGCGCCGGGGCGATTTTGCGAAGGAAACTGTCGTGGCCAAAGTCGAAATGAAAGAACTCGCGGCCGATCGCCGGATGGTCGAAGTCGATCTTGTACTTGATGACCAGGTTCTTCGAGGGAACGATGCGGATGCTCTTCTCACCGTCCACGACTTCAACCGGCTCGCGTAGGCGCAGCACGGCGATCTCGGCATTGAGCACGCGCACACCGGCTGCGTCGATCAGATGCATGAAGGGAAGCGCGCTGCCGTCGATGATCGGCACTTCCGGACCGTCGATGACGATGTCGACATCGGTGATGTCGCACGCCATGACCGCCGCGAGGAGATGCTCGACCGTTCCCACCTGAACGTCGTCCTTGCCGACTGTGGTGGCGTAGTCGAGAGCGGTCGTCGACGCCTGCAGCGCGGGGATGCGCAGGCCATGGAGATCGGCGCGCACGAAGGTCACGCCATTCCCCGCGGCGACCGGCCGCAATTCGACGGTGGTATAGATCCCGGAGTGCAGCCCGATGCCCGTGATGCTGACGTTCGTGTTGATGGTCTTTCGTTGGACGTACATACTGCCCGGGCTTAGAGCGAGGCCAGTGCCACTGAGAGCCCAAGAGACGGAATGGTGTTCAAGCCGTTGATTTGACACGACTTGAGTCAATTTCAGACAACCGATGGAGACACTGTTTCTGTCGCCTCCCAAGGTCAGCAGTGTGGCTGTCCAGCCACACTCTTCAGGAGCGGTGGCTCTTGATCGCAGCGGCGGTCTCGCGATCGGCCTCGCGCTTCTTCTCCGTCTCCCGCTTGTCGTATTGCTTCTTGCCACGCACGAGCGCGATCTCGGCCTTCACCCGGCCGCCTTTGAAGTAGAGCCGCAGAGGAACCACGGACAGTCCCTTCTCCGCGGTCTGGCTGCGCAGCTTCTCGATCTCCCGCGCGTGCAGAAGCAGCTTGCGCGTCCGTTCAGGGTCGTGGTTCTCGCGGTTGCCATGCGAGTAAGGAGAGATGTTCGTCCCGAAGAGAAAGGCTTCGCCATCCTTGAAGATGACATAGCTGTCCTTGAAGTTCACCCGCCCCTCGCGAAGCGACTTCACTTCCGTCCCGACCAGAGCCAGACCGGCCTCGAACTTCTGCACGATGAAGTAGTCGTGCAGAGCCTTCTTGTTCGACGCGATCAACTTCTCGCCGGAATTCGCCTTCGCCGTCATGGGGGCGCGATTCTATGCGAGTCGCTCCCCGGGTCGCATCGTCAGCTGACAGCTCGCAGCTCGCATTCCCAGCTCGCAGCTCTCAGCTCTCAGCTCTCAGGAGATAAAGCCGCACGGCGGCGCGACGGGATTGGCTCCTGCGAGCTGCGAGCTGAAAGAAGCCGCGGGTCTGTCTCCTGCGAGC
>JANMSA010001099.1:0-7478 GCA_031388865.1 Acidobacteriota bacterium
TGGAGTCTGCGCGGCAGAAGACCGCCGCTGGAGGCGGCGCGTATGGTCGCCGGTGGTGCGAGCAACGCGAGCGACCACCGGATTCGGATTGTGATGAAACTCCGACCCCGGCAGGGGTCGCGGAGATCGTGAACCCCGAGGGGCGCATGAGAACGTACGCGACCCCTGCCGGGGTCGGAGTTTCATCACAATCCGAATCCGGTGGTCGCTCGCTTTGCTCGCACCACCGGCTACCATACGCGCCGCCTCCAGCGGCGGTCTTCTGCCGCGCAGACTCCTAGTGGGGTGAGACCCCACCCTGGCACAGACAACTGACAACTGACAACCTGGTGGTTTCCTTCTTGCCTCTGGCGTCGTCTAAGTCCGCATGCAGCCTTACGCACGCACTCTCATGCTCACAGCCGCCTTCCTCCTCGCCGCCATCTCGGGGCTGATGATCGCCGCCGCCGTTCAGGAGGTGAAGCAGTCCGACTCCTCGACGACTCGGAGACTCGAAGACTCGAAGACCTCCGTAACCCGGACCCGTGACGCCGCGCCCGCCGTTCCGCCCATCAGCTTCGCGGACTCCGACGGACAGGAACTGATCCTCGAGGAGCTGTCGGTGCGCACAGCCATTCACGGCATGCTCTCGCTCACGGAGATCGATCTGCGTTTCCGCAATCCGCAGGACCGGCGCATCGAGGGACGCTTCAGCTGCACGCTGCCCGCGAATGCGGCCATCAGCCGCTTCGCCAAAGACGTGAACGGGCAGCTCATGGAAGGGGAGGTGGTGGAGCGGCTGCGCGCGAATCAGGTGTACGAGCAGTTCCTGCATCAGATGCGCGACCCGGCTCTCCTGGAGCAGGAGCAGGGAAACCGCTTTTCCGCGCGCATCTTCCCCATCGAGCCGAAGGCACCGGTGCACATCGTCCTCTCCTACACGGCGATGCTCCCGATGCGCGACGGTGTCCGGACCTATGCGTTTCCGCTGCGCGGTATCTCCAAGGTCAAGAAGTTGACCTTTCGGGCCTACGTCACGCCGATCCCCGGAGCGGGCACGCCGGGCAAGCTGACCACCAGCACCGCCGAGGTCACCAGCTTCGATGAGACGGACTGGACGCCGGACCGCGACCTCGTATTGAACCTGCGCGCAAACGAAGACTCGGGTGGAACCCGCATCCTGAAAGCTGGGGACTTCTATCTCGCCGCATGGAAGCCAGCCGTCCCCGCCAACCGCCAATCGCCAACCGCCAACTGGCTCTTCTATGTCGACACGTCCGCCTCCTCCGCCGAGGGTTCGCCTCACCGCATCCAGGCGCTCGAAGAGATCCTTGGGGCGCTCCCCGCGGGCGATCGCGTCCGCCTGGTCGCCTTCGACCAGGACATCGTCACGCTCGCGAGCGGAAGCGCTTCCGAGCTGGCCCGCACCGCGGGCGATCTGCTCCGAGCCCGGCTCTTCCTCGGCGGCACGGACGTTGGCGCGCTGCTGCGCGACGTCGCCAGCAATCTCCGCGACGATCCGACAAAGACGGTGGTCATCGCCAGCGATCTCGTCGCGACGGTGGGCGAGGTCTCCTCGCACGAATTGAAGGCGGCCATCGATGCATTGCCGCAGCGCTCCATCGTGCACGCGCTAATCCTCGGCAGTCGCGAGGATGCACCGGCGGCGAAAGCAGTGACCATGGGGCGCGGCCGCGTGGTCCGTCTGCCGTTCACGGAATCGCTCGGCGCTCGTGCACGCGAAGCCGCGGCCGATCTCCGCCGGCCCCTCGGTGTCTCGATCGATGTTGCCGATGCCGGGGCGGAGTGGATCTATCCCTCCCGCTTCGAGGATGTACAGCCCGGCGACGAACTGATCGCGCTGGGCAAGGTGAAAGCGGGACGCGAGCCGCAGATTGAGGGGCGCGTGACCTCGCTCGACTCCTCGACCTTCGGGCCTCTGCTCCAGCGCGAGGCGTATCGCGTCTACCTCCAGTACCTCGCGGAACGCGAAGCGTCGGAGACCTCGGAATCCATCCGGCGCGCGTTCGCCACCGAGCAGGTGCGCATCAGCGTCGAACAGCGTGTAGTGATCCCGCGCACGACCATGCTGGTGCTGGAGAGTGAGTTCGACTATCAACGGTTCGGCCTTGACCGGCGCGCACTCGCTGGGATTCTAACCATCGACGCAGGCGGCATCGGACGCATGGACCGGCGTGGCAGCGATCTGAGGCCTCTTCCGGAACGTGTGATCCCCGTGGCGAAGCAGGGACAAGCCAGTGCAGGCGGCCCAGCGAGGAGTCTGCCGGCACCGCCACCGATCGAAGAGCCGGCCACGGCGCCATCGACGGACGTCTCGCAGCAAACGGGCGTACCAGGAGATTCCGTCGCAGAGAGCATCGGCGTGACTGCACAGGCGCCGGTGGGGGTGGCCACCGCGTCGGCGTCGTCGAACACTTCGGCGGACTCGATGACGATGGAGCGCGACCAGGAAACGACGACGTTCCGCATGCCGCCGCCTTCGCCGGCACCGGTGATCCGCCGGCGACGCGCGGAGAAGAGCGCCGGCATGGACTGGACGAAGGTAGCCCAACCCTCACGCGAGAGCGTCGCAGAGCTCGAACAGCGGTTGCGCGCCAGCCCGCAGGACCGTGAGCTGTACAACCAGCTCAGCGAATCGCTGGCACTGCTCGGCCAATGGAACGAGCTGCGCAGCCTGGCGCTGCGGTGGCAGCCGTACGATCCGGAGAATCCGCAGGTGTACGAAGTGCTGGGCCTGGCGGACGTGGAGCTCGGCCGTGAGGCGGAAGCGGCGCGTGCATTCGCGTCGCTGATTGAAGTGGCCCCTGGGAAAACGGAGCTCCTCCAGCGCGCCGGACTGCTGCTTCTGCGCACACGCCGCGCGCGTCTGGCAGAGGCGCCTCTGCGTCGCGCTTTGGAGTTGCGTCCGGACCGGGCCAACGCCTATCGGCACCTGGCCCTGCTGCTCTGGCGGGACGGGCGGATCGAAGAGGCCGCGCGTGTGCTGGAGTCCGCGACTGCGCAGAACTATCCAGGGTGGTACGGCAACGTCCAGCGCGTCATACGGGAGGAGCTGGGTTACGTGTATCGCGCGTGGCTGAAGAAAGACCCGTCGCGCCGCAGGGACATCGAGCGGCGCGCTCGGGAGCACGACGTCGACCTGACGCGCAACGACGCTTTACGAATCACTCTGGTGTGGGAAACCGACGCGAACGATGTGGATCTACACGTCGTCGACCCCGACGGGGAACAGGTCTACTACTCCCACAAGAACAGCCGCTCGGGCCTGGAGCTGTACGAGGACATCACCCAGGGTCTGGGACCGGAAGTGGTCCGCACGGCCAGTACGGACCGCGGGACCTACCACGTCGGCGTGCGCTACTTCGCGGCGGGACCGATGGGAATCAGCCGCGGTCTGGTCGTGGTGATGCGCGACGACGGAGTGGAGATTCATCCGTTCCGTCTGGCAAAGGGCGGAGAAGCGATCCGCTACGTTGCAGGGGTGGTGGTGAAGTAGTCGCGTCAGAGCTCGCAGCTCTCAGCTCTCAGCTCGCAGGAGGCCGCCGCCCAGCCGCCCAGCGGGAAGGTAGATCCGTTCTGGTGGTTGCGGTCACGCGTGATGCTGAAATAGAGCCGGTCGGTACGCTTCTCGTCGATCGACGATGTCCAGGCGCCGTCGATGGCGGCCTTCGGTCAGCTCCTCAGTTCTTCTTGCGGTACTGATCCATGTCGCGGATGAAGTCATCATCGACCCCGGCCGCGGCAAGCCTGGTCAGCTCGCGCACCGAGAGGTTCGCATAGCCGGCGTTGGCAAGACGCTTCACGAATGCAGCGGTGACTCCCAGGGCGCGCAGACTGGAAGCGTCGTGGGCGGTTTTGATCTCCACGCCCGCGGCGCGAAGCTCGCGCAGCCATTCCGGGGTGACGCCCACCGCGTGCATGCCCGAGGCGTCGCGTGCGGTCTTCACTTCAAAGCCTGCGCCGCGAAGCTGCTTGACGTACTCCGGAGTCACTCCGAGTGCGGATAGGCTGGTGGCATCGCGAGCGGTCTTCACTTCGAGTCCGGCATCGTGCATGGCCCGGATGAACTGAGGCGTCACACCAACGGCCTTCATGCCGGTCACCTCGCGGAGCTTGAGAGCAGGAAAGATCTCACGCATCGAGTTGACGTACGCGGGAGTGATGCTGTGCACCCGGAGTGCGATCAGATCATCGACGGACAGCTTGCCGCCGGCGCCGATCTCGCGGTCGCTGCTGCCGCCGCCGCTGGTCGCGTCGTCAAATTCAAAGGCGAAGTGATCGTCGAAGTCATGGTCCTGGTCGATTCCGGCGATCTGCGGCGCCCGGGGCGCGCGGGCGGGCCGGGGCGTGCCGGGGGTCATCGGCGCAGCGGGAGCGATCACCGGGACGGCCGTGGCGCGTGCCATGAGAGCCGGCGAAGGAGGCGCGGGGGGAGCGAGCATCGGAGCCGCCATTGCGCGTGGCAGGGAAGCCGGCGATGGGGTCACGGGCGGAGCGATCGCGGGGAACGGCCAATCCGGCGTGTCCGGCGGCTCCGGCGCCTCTGGAAGGGCAACGTCGAAATCGTGTAAGTCGGCGATGTCGATCCTCTTTTCAGCTTCGTAGGCATCCTCTGCATCGACTGGCTCGACGGGTTGCACTTCCTGTGCGGGCTCGACCACGTCGACCGTCGCGCTTGCGGCTTGCACGGCCTTCGCGGCTTGCACGGCCTTCGCTTCCTCGCGCTGGGCCAGAGCGGGAAGCGAGGGGACGGCCACGGCGAGGATGACGATCGAGAGCATGCCTACCGCTGCTGCCCAGCGAGGGCTGGAGGACGTAGCTTCGGCGCGCCCGGACGCGATGCGGCGGATGCGATCGAGTAGCGAGCCGCCGTTGGCCGCAACGACGACCGGCAGTGCGGTGGCGCGCAGCTCTTCGAGGCGCGTCAGCGCGCGGGCATACTGGATCGGATTCCCGCACACCGAGACGGCGAGGTCATCGCAGCAGTTCTCGCGCTCGATGCGCACGCGCTGCGACATCCACCACACAGCAGGGTGGTAGAACATCAGAGTCTCCACAATCGCCTGCAGCAGATTCACGAGGAAGTCGTGGCGGCGGATGTGCGCCATCTCGTGCGCCAGTACCATCTCGACCTGTTCCGGAGTGAGCCCCGTGAGAGCGCTGACGGGGAGGAGGATGATCGGGCGTAGCGTGCCGATCACCGACGGGACCTGGACTGCCGCGGACCCCAGCAGAGTCACCGCGCGGCGCAGGCCGAGAGCGTCAGAAAGCCTCGCAGCCACTCGTTGCATCTCGGGCGTGGCGGGTTGCGCGCCTCGATGGGCGAGCCGCCGAGCCGTTCGCCAGCTGAGGAGCAGCCGAGCCGAAAGCAGCACGACCCCCGCGAGCCAGATCGCCACGATCGATGGAAGCGCGTTGCGAGCCGAGGAGACGGCGGCGACGGCGCGATCCCGGAGCCCGACCGCGGCAGTTTCCGCGATCAGGATGGGGATCTGCGAGAGCGAAATCTGGACCGTAGCCGCAAGAGGAGCCTCGGAGGTCGCAGTGATCGGTGCAGCGGACGGATCGTAGGCGCGAATCGTCGTCGCTACGAACATCGAAAACACCAGAGCCAGCGCGCCACAGGACACGATGTAGCGCACGTTTGCGGTCTGCCGGTCCATGAGGGCAAGCACCGCGGAGAGAACGCCGGCGACGATTGCTCCCTGCCAGATCAGGTGCAGCAGGGCCCAGCCAATGGCCTGGGCAATCGGTCCGGTGAGCAGTTCGATCGCGTTCATTGTGCTTCCTCCTCGATACGGTCGAGCAGATCGCGGATGGCGCTCAGTTCTTCCGCCGATGCCTTCGTGGCGGAGAGGGCCTGCATCACCAGCTTCGCCGGCGAGCCGCCGAACGCGCGGTCGGCCAGGTCCCCAAGGAGCTGCATCTGCGTGCGCTGCTGCGTGAGAGTGGTGGCGTAGATGTGAGCGCGCTGCGCCTCGTCTCGAACGACCAGCCCCTTGTCCGTCATGATCTGCAGGAGTTTGAGGGTCGTGGTGTACCCGCTGTCGTGGATCCGGTTGATCGCGTCGTGGACCTCGCGGACGGTACTTGGACCTCGATCCCAGAGCACGCGCAGAATTGCGAGCTCGGAGTCGGTGGGTCGGGGAGTCATTTTGTCGGCCATTCCAGTCTGCCTCCGTTCGAGTCTACGAGAGGTTATACGAAAGGTTTCGTATCGTCAACGAAATCTTTCGTACATTCAAGAGCCTGTTTCCATAATGTGCTACTCTTTTTTTTATGATCCGGACGCCACTTCTCGCTCTCGCCACCGCCGCGCTCTTTTCCACCAGCGTCCTCCTCGCCGACGCGAACGTTCAGCAGAAAACGCAGGTTCATTTCAGCGGCGTGATCGGCGGAGTGGTGAAGATCTTCGGGGGTAAGGCCGCCCGTGACGGCGTCACCAGCGCCACCAGCGTGAAAGGCAATCGCCGTTTGATGGTCACCGATCGCACCGGCGAGCTGGTCGACCTGGCGCAGGAGAAGATCTACGCCCTCGACTATGACCGCAAGACCTATCGCGTGACCACGTTCGACCAGCTGCGCAAGCAGCTCGAGGATGCGAAGAAGAACGCGGCGCAGGAAGAGGACGACGAGGAGTCGCCGAAGAAGAAGAGCGAAGGGCCCGAGTACGAGGTCGACTTCAAGATCGACGAGACGGGCGAGAAGCAGACCATCAACGGCTTCTCCACAAAACAGGTCATCGCTACAGTGACCGTGCGCGAGAAAGGGAAGAAGCTCGAGCAGTCCGGCGGCTCCGTGCTGAAGGCGGACATGTGGATGGGCCCGAAGATCGCCGCGCTGCGCGAGGTGAACGAGTTCAACCAGAAGTACTTCAAGCAGCTCTACGGCGACTCGCTGGCCGAGATGCAACAGATGGCCGTGCTCATGGCCACCACTCCGACATTCGGAAAGGCCATGAAGGAGTTTTCGAAGAAGCGCACCGCCTTGGAAGGGGATGCCGTGCGGACGACGCTCACCTTCGAGACTGTCGCCGGGCCGGGTCAGAAGGGCGAGGAAGAGGAGTCCAGCGAGAGCCTCGTGGGAGGACTGATCGGTCGCGCCATGAAGAAGCGTCAGGCGGCGAAGAATGAAGACGCGCCGGCGCCAGGGCGCAGCCGCCTCTTCGAATCCACCACAGAGTTGCTTGCCGCGTCCGCGAATGCCGGCGACGTGGGGCTCCCGGCAGGATTCAAGCAGAAATAGCTCGCATCTCTTCTGAAGCTCGCACTTGTTGTCAGTTCTCAGTTGTCGGTTGTCTGCGACGGGACGCTCAGACTTCAGCCGCCGTAGTAGGCACCAGACGTCAGCACGCGGCTTTCATCGGATGGTCGCGAAGCCTGGCCTATGAGGCGGAAATCTCAGACGACCGACAACTGACAACTGACAACGGGGTGCTCATACGGTCTCCTGCGAGCTGACAGCTGCGAGCTGCGAGC
>JANMSA010001133.1:0-2478 GCA_031388865.1 Acidobacteriota bacterium
GCCGTGAGGTTCGACGGCGTCAGCCTGTCGCCGCTGCTGAGAGGCGAGGGGAGCGGCTGGCCGGACCGCACGGTGTTCTTTCAGTGGCACAGGGGGGACACGCCGGAACTGCATCGTGCCTTTGCCGCGCGCTCGCAACGCTACAAGATCGTCCAGCCATTGGGCAACGGAGAGAACAAGCTGCCGCCGTCGTTCGGCTTCGAGCTCTACGACATGGCGAACGACCCCCTCCAGCAGCGGGACGTCGCCGCCGAACAGCCGGAGATCGTCACGCGTATGACGAACCAATACGAAGCGTGGTTCAAGGATGTGACCGGTGGCCGTGACTATACCGATCGGGGCATCGCGCGCATCGTCATCGGATCTCCTCGGGAGAACCCGGTACGGCTGACGCGTCAGGACTGGCGCGGCTCGCAGGCGGCCTGGACGGCGACGAGCCTCGGCCACTGGGAAGTTGAGGTTCAACGCGCCGGCAGGTACGACGTCACGCTGCGGTTCGCCGAGCTGACCAAACCCGGCATCGTCAGTTTTGGTGTCGGGGCGAGCACGCTGCAGAAAGAGGTTCCCGCGGGCGCGAGCGGCGCGGTCTTCAATCGCGTCCGTTTGACGCGGGGCGCCGGGCGGCTGGAAAGCTGGGTCACCCGGGAAGATCGCCGCATCGGCATGCTCGATGTAACCGTCACGCGCCGCCGGTAAGCAGCGCGGCACGCTTGTGGCGACGAGCCATTGGTCCGACGATGAAGTCCACACCGCTGTGCGTTCTGGTCCTGGCGTTGTCGGTGACGGCGCCTCCGTCGGGTTCCGCGCCCAAAGCCCCAGCCACGGCAGCTCACCCGAACGTGCTGCTTCTCTTCGCGGACGACATGCGAGCGGATTCAATTGGCGCGCTTGGCAATCCGGTGGTGAAGACCCCGAATCTCGATGCGCTGGTCCGACGGGGGTTCGTGTTCGAGAACGCGTACAACCTCGGGGGCAATGTCGCTGCGATCTGCACGCCAAGCCGCAACATGCTGCTCTCGGGCAACGCCTACTTTCGGTGGCGGGAGCACCTCGCGCCGGGCGAGGATCCTCAGCGCAAGGGCCTGCTTGCGCCGGGTGATGGGCCCAACTTCCCTCTGTCGCTGAAGGAAGCGGGATATGCCACCTACCACCACGGTAAACGCGGCAACACGGCCCCGCTCATCCAGGCCAAGTTCGAGATCAACAAATACCTCAAGGACGATCTTGGCGACCGCACCGACGGCGAACCCGGACGGCAGATCGCGGACGAAGCGATTCAGTTTCTGAAGGAGAGGGACGAGAACAAGGACGCCCGGCCGTTTTTCATGTATCTGGCATTTGGCAACCCGCACGATCCGCGCGTGGCAGCCAGGCAATATCTCGACCTCTACGACCGCGACGACATACGGCTGCCCGCAAACGTTCTGCCGGTCCACCCGTTCGACAACGGCGAGATGGCGATTCGGGACGAGCTGCTCTCACCCTGGCCGCGCAGCAAGAACGAGATCCGCCGGACATTGCACGAATACTACGCCACGATCTCAGGGCTCGATCGCCACATCGGGCGCGTGCTGCAGACGCTCACAGATCTCGGCATCGACGGGAACACCATTGTCGTGTTCTCCGCGGATCAGGGCATCGCAGTCGGCAGCCACGGCCTGCTCGGCAAGCAGAACCTGTATGAGCACAGCACGAAAGCGCCGCTGATATTCGCCGGCCCAGGCATTGCGCGCGGCCGTGGCGATGCGCTCGTCTACCTGCTCGACATCTATCCCACCGTGGCGGACCTGATCGGTGCAGCGGCCCCTCTGGACATCGACGGCGTCAGCTTCAAGCCGGTCGTGACGGGCCACGCGACACAGGCGCGACGGGAGATCTTCCTCGCGTATCGACACCTCCAGCGCGCGGTCCGCGACGACCGCTGGAAAATGATCCGTTATCCACAGGTCGGCGTGACGCAGTTGTTCGATTTGCGTGCCGACCCGCACGAACGACGTAACCTGGCCGCCAGTCCGTCACAGGCGAGGCGTGTCGCAGAGATGACCGCCCTGATGCGTCAATGGCAGAAGCACCTGGGCGACACCGACCCGCTCGTGGTCGAGCGTCAGCAGCCTGCCGCTTTCGTGCCTCCGACGGGAGACGAACTGAAACGCCTCAAGGCGCGATGGAAGATGAACTGACGCTTCGCGTGGCTGGGAGGGAAGTTCAATCTCTGATCGGCGCGAAATTCCACTTCGGCAGGACCGCCGGTGTTCGCGAGGTACGCATCAGCGCTGCGATGCGCCGTACGACATCAGGATTCGCGGCCGCCACATCTGTCGTCTCGTGCTCGTCGGCCTCGAGGTCATAGAGCTCGATCGGCGCGTCCGGCCGCCTGGAGACCTCCTTCCGGATCCCTTTCCAGCGGCCCATGCGGACCGCCTGCGAGCCACCCTGCGCGTGGAACTCCCAGTAGAGCGCGTCATGCGTACGCTGTCC
>JANMSA010001134.1:0-7841 GCA_031388865.1 Acidobacteriota bacterium
CACCGGCTCGAGTCCGCCATGAAGATCATGGCCGTCGCCATCCTCCCCGTCGCGGTCTCGGTGCACACGATCGTGTCGTTCGACTTTTCGATGGCGCCCGTGCCGATGTGGCACTCCACCATCTTCGGACCGTATTTCGTCGCCGGCGCGATCTTCAGCGGGATGTCGATGGTGCTGACGCTGATGATCATCGCGCGCGCGGTGATGCCCCCCCTGCGCGATTACCTCACCCTCAATCACATCGAGGCCATGACCAAGCTGGTCCTCGTGACCTCGTGCATGGTCGCTCTCGCATACTCGAGCGAGTTCTTCGCCGCGATGTACAGCGGGAACCCGTACGAGAGGTACGCGTTCCTCAACCGCGCGCTCGGCCCGTACGCATGGGCCTTCTGGACGATGGTGAGCTGCAACGTGATCGTGCCGCAGCTCTACTGGTTCCGCCGCGTCCGGCGCAGCATCGCCGCGGTGTTTGCGATCTCCATCCTGGTGAACGTGGGAATGTGGTTCGAGCGTTTCGTCATCATCGTGACCTCGCTGCACCGCGACTTCCTCCCGTCGAGCTGGGTCATGTACACGCCGACGATCATCGAAGTGGTGACGCTCGCCGGCACGTTCGGCCTGTTCCTCACGGCATTCCTTCTCTTCTGCCGTTTCCTCCCGATGATCGCCATGGCGGAAGTCAAAGGGGTGTTGCACCGACCCGAGGATGAGGCGGCGAAGCGCGCGGTCCGCGATCTCAAGCGCGCGGGATACGAGGTCTCCGACGTCCACGCGCCCTACGCGGTGCACGGGCTGGAAAAGGCCGCCGGCATTCCGCCGAGCCGGCTCGGCTGGGCGTGCGCGATCGGTGCTTTCCTGGGCGCCGGACTGATCATGCTGTTCATGTGGTGGACCTCCGCGGTCGACTGGGCCGTCGACATCGGAGGAAAATCCTTCAGTTCCATTCCGGCGTTCGTGCCGGTCACCTTCGAAGTGGCCGTGCTCTTCGGCGCGCTCGGCACAGTGGCCGCGTTCTTCATCCGCTCCAGGCTCTGGCCGGGCAAGGAGGCGCGTACTCCAGCCGGCGCGACCGACGACACCTTCGTCGTCGTCGTAAGGGCCAGCGATGCAGGCTTCGATCCCGATGCGGCCCGAAGAATCGCGGATCGTCACGGCGTCGGCCTTGTCGTCCTCATCTCCAGTCGTGGCGTTCTCGGGCTGGTCCCTCGCGTCTTCGTCATGATCGCGCTGCTGGCCTTGGTCATCACGTTTTTCGGCCTGCTGCGCTCTCTCCTTAGCGCGCGTCAGAAGGTCGCCGCAGGCTGAAGTCGCCGGTCATTCTGAGCGAGGAACGGCGCTTTGCACCGGTAAGGAGGGCGATGAACCTGTCATCCTGAGCCACGCGTCCATGCGATCCCGGTCGTTCGCGTCGCCGGCTACTCGAACGATCATCGCGACGCGCACCTCGCGACTGCACCGCGAACAGCGCGGCGCCGAATCTGGCCTGTCTGTACCGCAGTGACGGCAGATTCATCTACGTGATTTTGGGGGTGCGCTCGCTTCTAGTCCAGGATCAGCGATCCGCAGTACGATGAACCTCGGTAGCGAACGGAGCGTGGCATGCGTGTCGTGAAACCATTCATCGTTCTCTGGTCCATCCTCATCTCCCTTCAGGCTCTGGCGACCGACGTCGTCGTCATGCGCGACGGCAGCGAACGCTCCGGGACCCTGGAGCTCTGCGCCGATGATCAGTGTCGCCTCAGCGGCAAGCGCATCCCGATGGAGAAGATCCGCGCGATCTACCTCGACGGTCCGCGGAAAGAGCATACGGTCCGATCGAGTGCGATCGTGATGCGCGACGGCTCGGTTCAGTCGGGGCGCGTGACGTTCATCAATCGCGGCACCGTCGACATGGACGATGAGGAGATCGAACGCTCCCTCGTCGCCGCCATCTTCTTCTCAGTTGCGTCGGAGAAGCCCGTCGCGGATCTGCTCATCCTGCGCAACGGGTCGGTCAAGAGCGGCACGCTGACTACGTGCAACGCCGCGTCGTGCACGCTGGATGGCGCGATCACGCCGCTCGCGAACATCGAGTGGGTGGGCCTCGCACGCGAGGACGTCATCCCGCCGTCGTCGACGGCGAATGAAGTGCACAAGATCGACGGCACCATCATTCCCGGACGACTGAGCGGAATCAACGAGAGCAGCGTATTGACGACGCGCGGCCCTGTGCTGCGCCGGGAAACGGCTTGGGTTCATCTCGTAGAGCCCGCGCCCGCCCCACCCGATCAGCCGGGATCATTTGGCGCGCCGCCGCCACCACCAACATCACAACCACCTTCACAACCGCCGTCTCCACCTCCACCTTCACAACCGCCGTCTCCACCTCCACCGCCGCCTCCACCTCCGCCCCCGCCGCCACCAACGCCGCGCGAGCCCAACCGGGAGCTGGTGAAGCCCTGCCCAGCCGACGCCCCGCTCGGCGGGCACATCGTCGAGGACCTGCGCTGGCATTCCGTGAGCGTTGACTGTACCGGCACCGCCGAGCTCTGGTTCGACCTCGTCTCCGATGACCCGAGCCGGCGGTGGCCAGGCTCCCTCTACGTCGGCCATTCGGCGCGCGAGATCGTCTACCGCCTCCGCATCCACGGTTGCAGCCGGGTCAGGGCGTGGGATGGGTGCACCGCGCCGGGCATGAGCGCCTCGGGAACAGTGCGGAGCGCCGGCCCACTCGACCCGCTCGGGCTCTCTTTTCGTCCGCTCGACCCCGCACTCACCTTCGAGGTCCTGCCGGATGAGATCGAGAACAGCCTGAGGGCCACGATCACCTGCCGCAACGGCACCGACTCGTGGGACCTGCCGGTCGGCAACGGCACCCGTCCGCACGCGGAGGGCGACATCGGGGTGCCGCACGTGCAGCCGACACTCTGCTTCATGACCAACGACAAGGCGCGGCACCGCGACTGCATCCTCCACCCGGATCGCTACGCGGTGGTGCCCTTCCGCGGCGAGCAACGGTGGCACCACATCTGGAGCAGCGACTCTTTCAACGAGGTGAATCTACGCTGGAAGGTCTGCTGCGGCTGCGGCGAACCGCCCTCGGGGCCGCCGCCCGACTTTGATCCACGGCCCGAGACCCCGCCGAACGAGAACGACTGTACCGATGCAGAGGCGCTCCAGGCCGGCTACGCCGGGCGCCTGCGCGCCTACCAGGAGATGGTGGCGCAGCTCTCACCCCAGCTCGGCTGTGCGCGCTGGCGGCGGGACGCCAACCTCGAGGGCATCGGCGGCTTCAGCGGCCCGCTCGGCCGCTGGTCGGTGGCGCTGCTCGGGCTCGCCGGCGAGCTCGGCGGCGGCGATCTCGCGACACTTCTCGGCCTCGTCTCCGCCGGCCTCAATGTCGCGCAGACCGGGACGGCAGGTCAACAGGGCGCGCTGATCGAAGTCGCGACCTCCGACCCCGCCGTCGATGTGGCGTTGCGCCAGCTCGTTCCCGAGGCGATCCGTCTGTCAGATGCTTACCTCCAGGCGCACCCTGGCGACCTGGAGGGCGCGATCGGCGTCTACTTCGCTCGGATGCGCGCCAACCGGGAGGTCCTCGGCGGCGGGGCCAAGGCGCTCGCCGTCGCTGCGCAGCTCCTTGACTGGAAGGAGGCGACCGCGGACCTGTGCGCCGGGATCTCCCGCTGGAAGGCATGGGAGGCCGAGGTCGGCCGCCTGGAACTCGAGCACGGCGAGCTCACCATGCGGGAGCGCGAGTTCCGGGAGAAGCTGGCAGCGGTCCAGACGCGCTGCCCCGAGCTCACGCCGATCGTGGTCACACCGCCCGCGCCGCCGCCGGGAAGCTGCCCGGAGTCCCTGCCCGAGGGCGACGTCCCCTGCACGCTCGGCAGCGTCGAGCGCGCCGCGGGCGCGGCCTCGGGGAGCCGAGGAGTCATGCACGCGGCGTTCCCTGCAACGGACGCCGCGCCACCGGTTCCCTCATCGCCCGACGCGCTCGCCGAGCTCGGAGCGCTGCTCGCCGCCGCCGAGGATCGCATCGCCTTCGAGATCGTGCCGCGCCTCGCACCCTTTATGATCGGCGAGGCGGCCGGCATGCCGGTCGATTTCCAGCGCCGCCTGCTCGCCGACGCGCTGCCGCATCTTCAGGCTCTCCAGGACGAGCTCGGGCGCGCCGTGGAGCTCGGGCGCGAGGTCGAGCGCGCGCTCGAGGAGATGCGGCAGTCCGGGACTGGTGGCAAAGTAGCGTCCGGCGACGCTTCGTGGCTCCTCCCGAACGCGAACATGCCGGAAGCGGTGGATCAGCATCGAAGATGCACGGGATGTCTTAGTCTCAGTGATTCGAGCCTCGGGCAATCCTCGCCACAGGTCTTGAAAGCCAGGCTGCGCAACTGAGGCGCGCGCAGAACTACGAAAGTTGCCGCTAAGGGCCGAGCTGGAAAGGACGGGTCCACAGGAGCGCTGCATCTGCAGCCAGGGTGTCAAAGACATCGCTTCGGGTGCGAGCGTCGACGTCTGAGCGAAATTTGCGGCACCACCGGCCGAGGTGCGGAAGGTCAGCGTGATTGTTCCGCACTTCTCTCCGATGGACAATGTTCCGATCAGTGGTGAGGGAGTGAGCGAGCTCGCATGATGCGGGTCGGCGAGCTACAACCAGGAACCTCTCGCTTCGCCACGCCGATTCGGTGAAGAAGTGGCTCGAGGTGGGAAAGACAGTGAACTTCCTACCGCCGTGACTTTTCTGCTCGCGAGTCGCCGTCGACCAACGCCCCCGTCCGTTTCGTTGAAAACGAGCGATCCGGATTGGCCAGGATCGCTCTATACGCTGTGACGGCACTGGATCGAGCGCGAGCCCCCCTTTCCGCCCTAACCGCGGACACCTCTGCTGTCCCGCCGACTCCCTGCGTCGTGACCGCCGAACCGCCTTTACTTCCTTCGAGAATCAGCCCAGAATCGTCAGCGAGCCTGAAAAAAAGGAGCGAGAGACCCGATCACTCGCGCACGTAGTCGAAAGGGACTGCTTTCCCTACCGATGGTTAGTACAAAGATCCTGCGCCATATCGCAATCGTCTCTTTCATCCTACTTGCCGCGAGTGCAGCTCGGTCCGCCGAGGGCGCCACGATCGTAGTGACGTCTGTTGCCAGTACGGTGAATGGCGATCCCTCCAGTCCCGCTGCCCTCATCGCCTATCCGGGTCCGGACGGAATCTCACTTGTCGAGGCAATCGCCGCGGCGAACAACGCACCCGGGCCGCATACGGTCGGGTTCTCCCCGGCTTTGGCGGGTCAGACAATTCATCTCGCGCATGGCATGTCAATCAATCGCGATGGCATCTCTATCGTTGGCTTCAATGACTTGACCGGCAAGCCCAGTATCACGCTTGACGCGAGTGCCGTGTCGCCGGTGGTATTTGCCGTGTTGGCGTCGGACTTCACGCTGTCCCGGATTCGCATGATCAATCTGATGGGAGGCTTTGGCGTCTGGGTGAATGTCGGTGTCACGGGTGCCTACACGACACCATCGCAGTCTCGCAACATCACCATCGACGGCAATGAATTCAGCAATGCGGATGTGGGCACGTCCACAGCGATTCCCGTTACGCTGGGGACCGATTCAAGTTCCAGCGGTGCGAAGCTGCTGAATGTGATCATCGCGCGCAACACGTTTACACATTATCGGATCGCCAATGGAACGCCCGGTGGCGACGGTGTTCACATTCACGCCGGGGGCCAAGGAAGCCTGATCCAGAATGTACTGATCCACGGCAACTCGTTTTCGGACCTCAACTATCCCATCGAGCTCGTCGTTGATTACGGCGCGAACAACCGCATCGCCGGCACTCAGATTTTCGACAATACGATCGTGAATTCGGATGCGGCGATCAACCTGAACATGATCTCGAACGGTACGCTCACGGGGAACACGATCGAGGATACCGTCATTGCGCAAAACACGATTCATCACAGTCCCCTTGCCGTCATGATGATCGGCGGGCTCTTCAACGCCACAGGCAACAGCATTCTGAACACGCAGATTCTGAACAACCTGATCACCGACAATCTGGAAGGGGATGCGTACGGCATCATCCGTCTGTTTGGCGGTTTCACCGGGGCAGACCGGAATCTGATCGACGGCGTTCGAATCCGCAACAACATATTTCAGAGAAACAAAGGGCCCGCCGTCGCAGCGCATGGCGGAAACAACAACTCGAATGGGAACACCATTCAGAATCTGGACATCATCAACAATCTCATCACCGACAATACGAACGATGGCGGGATCAGCTTGATCGCCGGAACGAACGCGAGCAACCAGAACCGCCTTCAGGATGTGAGGATCATCAACAACACGATTGCGAACAATGGTGGCCATGCAGTTTTTGCCATGCAGGAAGCTGGCGGGATTGGAAATGTGCTCGCCAACGTCGTCGTCGCCAATACGATCTTCTGGAACAATGGCGTCGATATCACGGGCGTGAGCCGTGCGCGGGTGTTTTCGTCGATTATTCAATCTCCCGAGTTCACGGGCATGAACGGGAACATCGCATCCGGCCCCGGTTTCGTAGACGCGCGCAATGGAGATTTCCATTTGTCACTCGGAAGTCCGGCCATCAACCGCGGAACGGGCACGGGAGCACCATCCGAAGATCTCGACTGCCGGTTACGCGTGGGAACACCCGACATTGGCGCGTATGAGTACGGCACTCCATCCGCGGGTTGTGCTCCATTGTCACCGACGTACTTGCTCACGGTTTTGAGGGCGGGTGTGGGATCCGGGGCCGTGACCTCGCCGACAATGGGCGTCGATTGCGGGCCGGCCTGCGTGGTTCAAGCCAGGGCCGGGATCCTTACTGCAATCCCTTCAACAGGCTCTGCCCTGACTCGCTGGACCGGCTGTGATTCAACCTTTGCGCTGACCTGCACCGTGAACACCCTGACAGCGCCGCGCACGGTGATCGCGACATTCAGCCTTGGCTCACGCCGACGAGCGGTCGCACACTGAACTAATTCGGACGAAAGTGGCGGCAGCCGCCTGCCGCCGTACACTGCTCGCATATGGCTGGTGAGCTGCACGATCTCCTCTCTCGGGACCACGAGCGTCTCGATGGACTACTCACCGAGTGCCTGCGCGCTGAAGACGAGGCCTCGAGAGAGATCTACGCCGAGTTCCGCCGCGGGCTTCTTCGGCACATCGCGATCGAGGAGCGTGTGCTGTTCCCCGAGCTTCGGAAGCACCGCGGAATCACGCCATTGGAGCAACAGCTCCACCGCGACCACGCCGCGCTCGCGGCGCTCCTGGTGCCGCCCGTGTCGCAAACCGGGATCCATCAGATTGCGGCCATTCTGGAGGTGCATAACCCGATGGAGGAGAGCCTGGGCGGCATGTATGAACTGATCGAGTCCCTGACCGGCGAAGAGCTCGCCCCTCTGCTGGCCCGCGTCCATGCGATCCCGGTTGTTCGCGTCGCGCCGCACGTCGATACGCCGCTCGTCCGTCGCACCATAGAACAGCTCCTGCGCGAGGCCGCCGAGGGCAGGAGGGAAAGACCGTGACTTACTCACCGCTGTAACTTCGCTGCGCTCGAGTAACAGGACAACAGCAACGCGGAGGCTCGGCCGCGAACGCCCCAAAGACGTCGAACGCAGCCTCTCCCGCCTCGCTCCGCTCGCCGGGACGCTACCCGCCTATACTTCCTGCGAAGATCATCCGGAATGATGAACGCCATCCATCCCGAACCGCCACTGCGCACTCTCATCTTCGGCGCGGGCGTGCTCGGCTCGCTCTATGGCGCGCGCCTCTTCGAGGCAGGGAACGACGTCGCCGTTCTCGCGCGCGGGCGGCGGCTCGAGGAACTGCGGGC
>JANMSA010001155.1:0-3346 GCA_031388865.1 Acidobacteriota bacterium
GAGAGGCCGCCGCGGCGCTCGAGAGTGGAGGCGTCGAGGACGATCAGGCCTGCCTCGCCCGTAACCACCACGCGGTCACCAAGCAGCGCGACCGAAACGACACTCTCGACACCTGCGGCTGGGTACTGGCCTGCGATGGCCTGTCCCGGGTTCGTCAGATCGTCCGGGGTCATCTGGCCGATGCGCACCGCGACCACACCCACGTTCTCGATCGCGACCAGCGCGCGGTTGTCGGCGGTGATCGCCACATGCCGAGGCGTCCCTGCGGCATCCGGAACACCGGCCGGCGCCGGTTGCCCCGGCGCGGTGGTGAGCTGGGCGGCTCCAAGCAGGACCGGCGCTGCGGGCGTAGTCAGGTCGAAGAGTTGCAGCCGCCCGGCGGTTGTCGCGTCTCCACTGGAAATCACGGCGAACGTGCCGGACAACACCTGACCGGTGCCTGTGGTCAGCGTCGAGGACGGTAGCAGCGCGGTGGCACGCACTCCGCCAACGACGGGAATCTGCGTCAGAACTTGCGGCTTGATCGAAGAGGCCACATTCGTAACGGAGGCGCCCGCCTCGGTCCCCACGAGCGCGAGCGAGCCCGCGACTGCCACATCGACCGCAGCGCCCACTGGTGCCTGGCCGATGACCGAGGGGCGGAACGTCGTGAACTGACCGCTGAAGGGCGCGGAAAGCCTGGCGCCCGAGAACGCAAGTGCGCTGATTGACACGCCAAACCGATACGTCGTCGCGTAGCGCCACCGACGTGACGGCCGGAACTCTACGGTGTTGCCGCCGTCGGCCGTGGAGAACCTCCCGAACACCCGTGCCCCGGCGGGGTCGGTGACGACGACAGCCTTGCCGAGCGTCCCAACATCCACGGGCTCAGAGAAGCGGAAAACGATCGGCGCGTTGATGTCGACGATGCTGCTCTGGTCGGGTTCGGCGGTGACGCGCAGCTGGCCCGTCACGATTCCGAGCGGATCACCGACGTCCACGGTTCCGGACGCGGGCGCCTGCCCCGTCGACGTGCCGCGTACCGACCCGTCCGTGTTGAAGAACTGCAGCGTGTAAGGCTGACCCGCACGGACCGGGACTGCAAAACGCCCGTTGGGCGCGCTGGTCTCGAAGACGAATGGCCCTCCGTCAACGGCGACGGCGCCAGCCGCGCCCACCATCTGACCCGTCACGAACACCAGTGGTTCGGTGGAGGCAACGATGGCGTAGTTCCCTGAGGCCGTCATGCCGGGCAGCGTGCGTCCGGACGTGCGAAGCACGGCGCCGCTTTCACCCGTCGCGCGGTCCAGGCGGTCGACGATCAAGAGGCGCGGTTGACCAGCCAGGTCGACGACGCGTGTGAGCAGGTATGCGCTCGCGGTCACGCCGGTCGGCGCGGGCACGACCAGATCGATTCGCGCGGCTGGCGTGACGACGACGGCGCCGATCACCTGGTTCTGGGTGGCCTCACGGGGAGCAGCCAGGAATACGGTCGGAAACTCGGCAGCCTGTGTCGCTTCGACCGGTGAACCATCTGCACTGCCGGCAACGACGACCGTCGTGGCGGTCGCCGATCGTCGCGTTCCGGTGGCGTCCTGCGCAACGGCCGAGAAGCGAATGGAACCGTTGACGAGGAAATCACCGGGAACGGTGAGCTCGCCGATGGCCTCGAACGGTGCACCCGCGATCGTCACGGGCGCAATCCGTCCCTGACTTTCGGTCAACGTCAGTGAGGCCAGGGGGTTGAAGCTGGCGCCCTGCGCGGTAAGCGTGAACTGGTCCACGTACGAGAAAGGCGTCCCGAGCGCGACCGCCGATGCCGTCGGGGCGTCCAGTAGCTGGAATACGCCTGCGTGCACGAGCGCTCTCGGCAGGATCGTGCCGACCCGCCCCCCGTTGCCGCGGATGACCCCGCCACGCCCTCCGATCGCCGTTGAGCCGTCCAATCCTTCGAGCTGGGTCAAGGCAATCGTCGTCTCGCGCCCGGACGCGTCGCGCAACGCCAACGTCACGTCGTCGCCGATCACGCCGCTGAGCCGGAATCGGAAGGAGCCGTCGGTCAACGCCAGGACCGTGAACGTTTCCTGCGTCCGAATGTTGGTGGCGGTCACCGGCGTGCCCGTTTCGGCCGTTCCGGCTGAGCCCGTGACGAGAATGAGACCGTCCTCGTCGGGCATCTCCGCCACGATCTGCCCAAGCGGCGGCGGTGGTGGTTTGGTCGGGTCGAGCGTTGTGAACGAGGCCGGGGAAAACAGCACCAGCGCGGCTCCGGACAGGTCCTTCAGCGCAGACGTCAGCGTCAACGTGTACGTCGTCTTGCCGAGCAGCGGAGACGCGCGGCGGATGGTGAGTCGACGCCGGTCCTGTGACAGCACCCGCGACGTCGGCACGAGAGTGTCGGCGAACTGCAGCAGCACAGTCTCCGCGGTGGCCGTAGCGCCGTCGATCGCTTCAGAGAAGTCGATGTTGATGGACGCATCGAGCGGAACATTCACGGCGCCCGCCGACGGGGAAATCGCAACAACACTCGGCGGTGCGATTGCGAGCGTCAGCGGAAGGTCTACAACAGCGTCGCGAGCAGAGGGACGGGCGACCCCTGTCGCTCCATCAGCAGAGAACAGGTGCCTCGCGGCTACCGTTGCGTCTGCGGCGGCGCGCGCCGCGACGAGATAGCGGCCGGTGGCGCCGGTGGCGTCGACGAAAGGCGCGGTGCTGGATGTCACCAGCGCGAGCGGGGTTGGCGCGCTGCCGTCAGCTCCCGTGATCACACCGGTGACGAAGCCGTGCGGTTCTGCTGCCTTGAGGAAAAAATACTGACTGCCTGTCGTGACACCGGGAAACAGCAGCGTTCCGAGCACGTGATCGCTGATCAGGCGATCGCCCTCGATCCGGCTCACGCCGGCTACCCGCATTCTTCTTACGCCGGCCGGGTCGATGAACGACTGCACCAGGAGGATCTGATCACTGCCCACGACGCCCTGAGGTGCTGGAATCGAGAGTCGCGCTGGGACGGCGAATGACGCGCCGATCAGGTCGACCTCGAGCGCCCCAAGCAGATCGAAACCGGTGGGAATTTCGCCTGCGACGGATGCGGGCAGCAGCCGGAGAAGACGAACGATCGTGTCCGTCGCAAGTGCGGCGGGCGGAATGGTGAGTGAATCCGCTTCGCTGTTCGTCACGACGGCGCCCTGCGGTCCAGCCGGCGTCGCGGGTGCGTCATCTGCCGCACGTGCGACGTCCAGCCTGACGACCCCGTGCATCAGCTCCTGGATGGTGTAGCTGCGCGACGGCGTGATGGCGAACGCGGCGCCAAGCGAGCCGCCGGTCGGCGGGCGCGGGCGCGCGTGCAGCAGGATGTCCTGCGTGA
>JANMSA010001157.1:0-2313 GCA_031388865.1 Acidobacteriota bacterium
GCATCCTGATGAGCCCAGCCGCAGTGAGATGAGAATGGCGTTAGCCTACCATAGATGGGCGAAATGGTTTCGACCTTGGTTGCAACACGAAGATCGGGACACCCATCTTCGTGATGATCTTGACCTGAGCCCCGCCTGCGGGTACCTGGGATGTCTGCAATCCCGGCAGTTCCTCGAAGAAGATCCGGTAGGTCTTTTCGACCGCACCCGGTGGAACCGCCGTCCCCACTCGAACTTTCCGCTCTTGTCCGGGCTTCAAAACCAGAAGCGGCGGGTAGAACGTCACGTCCTTGGTTGGGGTGAGTTGCATCTCGCCTGCTTCGTTCTGCCCCCAGACAAAGGCACTGATCTGAAACCGAAGTTCCTCAGTACTCTCGTTCGAGAGCGTCAGAAGCGCGCTCTTGGTCTGCTTGTCGAAGTCGACCCGGATCGGAAACACCCGGAAGGTCGCCGCGTTTGCGACCGAGGCCGGCCAAAAGGCCAGCCCGGTCGCAAGAAGCATCATGCGCGCTAGGCCAAGAATCTCCCCTCGAAAACTCACGGTCACCTTAGTAGTTCAGAGTCGCCGTGATCGTTTCGCTGTAGGTGTCCGCCGACACATCCTGGCCACCGAACAGACGGGCAAAGAGAGAGTGGCTGAACGGAGCCTTTGAGGTCGAGGTACGACCCACTGGGGGAGCGTTGTACCAGGGAGTGCCTGCGACGGAGTTGCTGTAGATCTCGAAGCCAAGGAAGTCGCCCAGGATTGCGCCCAGCATGGCTCGGTTCGTTCCGAAACCAGGGGCCAGACCGAAGCTCGCACCGTTGGAGAGTGCCACGGTGTAAGGCACGCCCTTCGTGCAAGTGACGGTAAGCGCGTCCAACGCGCTACGGTCGACATGCGCCGCTGCGCCAGAGTTGACACCAACTGGATCGTAAGCGCCAAACGGGATCGTGAAGGCGGAGACAGTGCAGTTCTTGACGACGTTCGCGGTCACCAAGCCGGTATTCGTCGTGGTCTGCGCGAACGCAGCCGGGACGAGGATCAGAACAGCCACGAGGGAAAGGACGTACTTGGGCATGGTAATCTCCTGCTTACTTAATATATTATTACTGATTGAAACGATTGAACTTAACCCCGCGAAACAAAGCAGCTCAAAACTTATTTCGAATTATTGCTATTTTCCGCGTCGTCGGGGATTGGGGCGACGCGACCGGCGCTGTCTCTCACTTCCACCATCCCCTCCTCCCGACGTTGCCAAGATAGGCCCTCTCTCATCAAGGCTTTGTGATGGAGCCCATCAAAAATTCGTGTCTGCGACAGCGTGAGCGCCCTAGCGTCAAAGCACTGTGATCACAATGGTAAAGCAAACGTGAAAGCCGCGAAAGGGATGCGCCGCCAGATGACCGAGGAGCCCCCATCGCCGGAAGGTCCTTCGTACAGATCAGCACCCCGGCGCTGGCGAGGGTGCTGCTTGGGCAGGAGACTCGCGATCGCGTTCATCAATTGAAAGGTACGACCTGGGGTCGAGGCGCTTAAATCGACTCGGCCTCGAGGGTGAGGGGCCACTCGTAGGTGCCTGCCTGAGCGTCTGGGGCGAGCTCCAAGCGAACATCAGCCGTCACGGTCATTCCCGGGCCTACGACCGGAGGCTGCGCGATCCAGGCTTCGTGTGCCGTCGTAAGCTGCACCGAGGACGCTCCCCACCGGATCTCGGCGCGGCGGAAGGGCTCCGGAAGCGCTTCGAAGCGGAGACGATATCCCTGGCGGGCATTCGATCTCACGCGGAACTGCAGGCCGGCCGGAACCGTAATCCAACCGCGGTCCAGATCAGTCTGCGTGATGCTCAGACGAGCCGGCTCCCGGTCGAACACCAGGATCGTCCGCGCCACAACCTGCACGGACACCGTGAGTTCAGTCGATGCGGTCCCGGCCATTGCGCTGGTGGAATCGATCGCGAGGGCCAGGAGGAGGATGCCGCTAGTAACTCTGAGCTTGTCCATCTATCCGTTACATCGCAACGGCTGGACCAAGCGAGTGAGGCAAGCAACTTACTGATTTGAAAGACCTTAACTTCAAAAGACCCAAACAGGGTTCCGTCCGGAAGCAGGTCGCCGTTCAAATTATGGACGGTAACGAGCAGAAAGAGCGGCGACTCTGCGGACTAGGAGTAAAGTTGGCCGAGTGGATAAAACCGTCTAATTACTAGACGGAGTGCGACCTCAGTATCCGTCCTTGGCTCGTTTCACTTCCTCGGTGAGGGCAGGGAGGATCTGGAACAGGTCGCCTACCACTCCCAGATCGGCGACGCGGAAGATTGCCGCTTCCGAATC
>JANMSA010000020.1:0-2213 GCA_031388865.1 Acidobacteriota bacterium
GTCGAAGGAAGCTGAGCCCGTCCCACGCCGCGAACGTTGCCAAGTGTTGCGACATCGATCGTGCGGAGCTCCGCAATAGCTGTGTCGACTCGTGTCGAAAGGACGCTCAGCACTGTCGCAACGTCCTCGACGAGAATCTCGTGACCTTCCGACTGAATCGCCGCAAATTGCTCGGTCGATAATGCGTTCCCGCGGGCGTAGGTGAACAGCCGATCGATGACCCCGGCAATATGTCGCACGTGAAAAGCGGGGGAGGCGACACCGGCGGGACGGGCGTTCCATTCCTGCTCTGTCAACGGCTCGACGATCTCGCCGACACTTTCGCGAACTTGAAGAAGAATGTGCGCCACTGGTTGCAGGACGGCCGGGATGCCGTCGACGGGACCGCGCTGCCACCACTCAGTATTCGCCATGAGTTCTGGACTTCCGTGCGATGACGGAATCGGATCAGCCCTACCGGCTCCCCAGGACGTGGAAGGACGAAACAGTGTTACCCATGTCCCCGGACTGATCTGTTACCGATCTCCCCGGCCGGACAGCCACCTGTAACGGTATAGGTTACACTGGTCGCAGTGGCGATCAAGGGATTTCGACACAAAGGCCTGGAGCGCTTCTTCAGCACGGGCACCAAGGCCGGAATCCAAGCGAAACACGCCGACCGGCTGCGTCTCATCCTGGGCCGGCTGAACGTCGCCACCGGCCCCGGCGACATGAATCTGCCGGGTCTTGGGCTGCACGAACTCAAGGGCGCGCGGGCTGGCACTTGGGCCGTCAAGGTCAGTGGCAACTGGCGCGTCACATTTGTGGTGGCGGACAACGACATCGATCGCGTCGACTACGAGGACTACCACTGAAGGACACCCATGAAGATGCATAACCCCCCACATCCGGGCGAAGTGCTGCGAGAACTGTGTCTCACACCCCTGGGGTTGACGGTGACCGACGCCGCGCGGGCGCTCGGCGTGAGCCGGAAGACGTTGTCGAGCATCGTGAACGGGCGATCCGGCATCAGCGCCGAGATGGCCGTTCGTCTGTCTATCGCCTTTGCGACCACACCCGAGAGTTGGCTGAACCAGCAGCTGCAGTACGACCTGTGGCAGGCCGAACGGAATCGCAAGAAGATGCGCGTCAAGCGACTTTCCGCTGCCTGATTGCCATCGCTTCAATCCCGCCTAACGTGACGCCGCTCAGCCGCGGCGACTCATGATCGCGTCGCCGCCGCCGGCTGCAGCGGCCGGCTAGGCCGGCCAGCCACCGCAAAGATTAGTTCGGGATGGTACGCGAGCTCAGCCAGCGTCAGACGTCCGAGCCGTGTCTGTACGCGCGACTGGCATCGTTCTCGTCGTTCGCTCGACAGGCTTGCCAGACGTCTGGCCGGCATCCCGCAACTCATCTGCACTGCGAGGAGATCCTCCACTGTCCACTGGTGAGCCACGGCGGCGGTCCCGACGCTCACTGAGACGAAGCCGGCGGAATCCAGAAGGTGCTGGAGCTTCTCAGGCGTATCCATCGACGCTTGTTGCATGACACTCGGATCCCGCGGGTCCGGGGCCGCCCCCTCGCGGTCGAGTTCCTCCCGCCACATGGACAACCCAGGAGACCCGGGATCCCGCCCCCACGTGACAATTCCCACGGTACCGCCTTCTCGCAACACGCGATAGACTTCGCGCAGACCCAGGGACGGCTCGGGCAGATGGAACAGCACGAAGATGACAACCACCACGTCGATCGTTCCTGAGCGAATACCGAGACGTTGGGCATCCGTCACCGCCAGAAACTGGTTTCCCAGGTGCTGTGCCACCCGGAGCATCCCTTCGGATCGATCGACGCCGATCACCGTCGCTTCGGGTGCAGCGTCCTTGAGATCGGCGAGGAGGGCACCGGTACCAGCCCCCACGTCCAAAACCCGACCCGCCGTTCTCAAAGGCAGACCAGGAAGGAGCCGCAGCGCCATCGGCCGAATAACGGGCGACCAGTGTCGCGCATAGGCCTCGGACTTCGCTGAGTATTCTGCTGCCAGGATCTGTGAAGCATCCATCGAACATCTCAGGATCGGCATAACGCTCCGGTTCAGCGGCGGCGCGCAGCGCCGTCCGCTGCAACCGGTTGATGCTCATACAGCCCTCCCCCTGCTCCTACTCGTTTGAGTAGGCTGTCGCAGGGCTAATGCGCATGTCGCGCAGGAGGAGGACCGATGCGATTCTACAACCGAC
>JANMSA010000023.1:0-4501 GCA_031388865.1 Acidobacteriota bacterium
GGCAATCGCGTCTTCTCCTTGTACGGCAACCTCAAGGCGTCGACGGTCGCGGTGGGAGATCGAATTTCCACCGGCCAGTCGATTGCAGGAGTCGGTGAGAGCGAAGAGACGAGCTCGGGCCATCTGTATTTCGAGATTCGCCACGACAACAAACCGGAAGATCCGCAGAAGTGGCTCCGGTGATTCACGAGCAGGCAGTATGCAGCAGGCAGGAGTCGCTTCACCGAGGAGTGTCATGACAAAGAAGAGAGTCGTCTTTCTCGCGCTTTCCGTCGCCTTCATGGTCCTGCTTCTTGCGGGCGGAATGTTCGGCCAGTCCACCCAGAAGGCCAACGTCTACCGCTACTTGAGCATCTTCTCGGAGGTCTTCGAGCTCGTGCGCAGCAACTACGTCGAGCCCGTGGCGTCGGACAAGCTCATGGAAGGCGCGTTCTCCGGCGTGACGGACGCCATCGACGAGTTCAGCTACTACGTCACTCCGGCGCAGATGAACGCCTACAAAGGGTTTCGCGACGTCGAGGACAACGGTCTCGGCCTGATCGTCACCAAGCGCTTCGGCTACGCGTATGTGATCGCTCCTGTCGCTGGGTCGCCCGCTGAGAAGGCCGGCATCGGCCGCGGCGACTTCATCGAAGCCATCGACGGACAGTCCACTCAGAACATGGCCGTCTGGCAGGTGCGCGCGGCGCTGCAGAAGCAGCGCGCTCTCAAGCTGCAGGTTCTTCACGGCGGCGAGACCAAGCGCGCCGAGATCACCGTACAACCGGCAACGTTTCATCCGGTCGTGCCGGCTTCCGAAACCATCTCCGGGATCGCGTATGTGAAGATCCCGTACTTTGAGGAAGACTCGGCCGCCCAGTTCCGCGCCGCGCTGGAAGACGCGCGGAGCCGCAACATCCGCAAGCTGATCGTCGATCTCCGCGGCAACGCCGGTGGTTCGGTCGATCAGGCCATCCTCGCCGCGGATGACCTCCTTACGAGCGGTCTGATCACGGCACTGGAAGGCCGCAAGGTCGAGTCGAAGCGCTGGCAGGCCGATCGTGCGACCGTCTATGACGGCGAGTTGCAGGTGCTCACCGACAACTCCACGGCGGCGGGTGCGGAGGTGTTTGCTTCGGCGATCCGCGGCAACAGTCGAGGAAAGCTCGTAGGGGTGACGACCTACGGAAAGGCGATCGTCCAGAAGTTCATTGCGTTGCCCAGCGGCGGCGGCGTGCAGATGACGGTTGCGCACTACACGACACCGGACCTGAAGCCGATTACCGAGACCGGCATCAAGCCCGACGTCTCCGTCGACCTCTCCGCGCAGGCCATTCAGGACCCGAAGACCAAGGGGAAGAAGAAAGACGAAGAGGATCTGATCCTCGAGAAAGCGCTCGAGCTCTACGGCGTGGACGCGCGGACGGCGCTGGGGAAAAAGAAGGCGGCCTGACGCGCAGGCGGAAGCGCAGTTTCACAGTCGCATAGGCTCACAGTCTCATAGGGTCCAACGGCCCGTGCCCGCGTACAATGGATTCGCGCATGAACGGACGGGGGCGGGAGCGAGCGCGCAGTTCCTTCAAGACGATTGGCATCCTGGCGGCCATCCCTATCGCGGGGCTGGCCGCTTTCTTTTTGTGGCAGTGGATCAACGGCGGGGAGCCACCGTCGGAGACGTTCGCCGAGGCCAAGGCCGCGGGCATCATTCCGGCGCGCGACGGCGGACGAGCCGCTTCCGCTGCACACGCTGCCCGCCCCACCCGCACAGGTCCCTCGACTCACGCTCGGGATGACAGGGGTGAGGCCGCCGACACCGTCGCGCTTCCCCTGGTCCGCCGCAAGCCGCGTCGCGGCAGCGGCGACATCGTCCTCATCATCGACGACCTCGGCTACGATGGGCAGCCGCTGGAAAGGCTGATGGACCTCGACCCGAACGTCAACTATGCAATTCTTCCGAATGGCACCCGCGCGGCCGAGTTTGCGAACCGGCTGAACGAGCGCGGTTTCGAGATCCTCTGCCACCTGCCCATGGAGCCGAAAGGCCGCGAGATGCCGGGACGCAATGCCATTCTGACGTCGATGTCCGACGACGAGATCTCGCAGGCCACGCGTGAGAACATCGAAGCCATCCCGCATGCGCGTGGCGTCAACAATCACATGGGATCGCTTGCGACGAGCGACCGCCGGGTGATGGAGAGAGTCCTCCGAGCGATTCCGGACGGCATGTACTTCATCGACTCCCGGACGAGTGGCCGTTCCGTAGCCGGCGCGATGGCGCGCGAGCTGAACGTGCGCACGGCCACGAACAACATCTTCCTGGATGATGTGCCCACGGTCGCCGGCGTCCGTCGTCAACTCGAAGCGCTGGCCAAGGCCGCCGAGCGGCGCGGCGTCGCCATCGGCATCGGGCACCCGTATCCCGTCACGCTGCGCGTCCTGGCCGAGGCAGTGCCGGAGCTCAAGGCGCGCGGGTTCCGGTTCATCCGGGCCAGCGACGTGGTGCGGTAGGCTGCGCGCGCAATGCTCCTGGCCCTCTTCCTCATCGACCTTGCAGCCGGCATCACGCTCTTCCTGCCGCTGGTGGGCCGGCGCAACGCGGGCGTGAAGTTCTACCGGCTGATTTTCATCATCGGCGGGGTGCTCGCAGCATGCGCCGCCATCGCGCATGCTCTTGCGGGAAGGCGCGATCTGGCGATGGCCGACTCCGTGCCGGTGGCGCTCACGATCCTGGTCTTCGTCGTGCTCCGCTATCCGAAGCGGCTCGTCTTCCGCGGCTCGGCCGCGCTCCTGGGCGCCGCGTATCTCGTTGTGGCCGTGCTGGCGTACCACGCTGCAGTGCGGCCTTCGCACCTGGCCTGGAGCATTGCCGGCGCGCTGGCCTCGATCGCTCTGCTCGGCAGCGTCAATCTGGCCATGCTCCTCGGTCACTGGTACCTGGTCGTGCGCGGCATGCCCATCGATCCGCTGAAGCGTCTGACCATCGCCACGCTGGTTGCCGCCATCGCGAAGATCGTCCTCGTGGCGATCGTCATCGGGGTGGCGTGGCCGCCGCCGGTCCTGAGGGACATCTTCTTCTGGATGCGTGCCGGGTGGGGGCTGGTCGGTCCGCTGGCGCTCTATCCGATGGTCTGGGGCACCGTGAAGATTCGCTCCACGATGGCCGCGACGGGAATCCTGTACGTGGACGTCGTGGCGGTGGTGATCGGGGAAGTCCTTGGGGGCTGGCTTTCGGCGCTGGCGCACCTGCCGGTGTAGCATCCACGGATGGCCGGAGTCCGATTCGAGAACGTGGCGAAGCGTTTTGGCGCAGTGTCGATCATCGAGGGGCTGGACCTCGCCATTCACGACCATGAGTTCATGGTCCTTCTGGGTCCCTCCGGCTGCGGGAAGTCGACCGCGTTGCGGATGATCGCTGGCCTGGAGGAGATCAGCGAAGGCAAAGTGCTGATCGGCGATCGCGTCGTGAACGACCTGCAGCCGAAAGACCGCGACGTGGCCATGGTCTTTCAGAACTATGCGCTCTACCCGCATATGACCGTGCGCGAGAACATCGAGTTCGGCCTGAAGATCCGCAAGACTCCGAAAGTGGAGATGGATCGGAAAGTGGCGGAGTCTTCCGAGACCCTCGGCATCGCACACCTTCTGGACCGCAAGCCGAAACAGCTCTCCGGCGGGCAGCGTCAGCGCGTCGCAGTAGCCCGGGCGATCGTACGAGACCCGAAGGTGTTCCTCTTCGATGAGCCGCTGTCCAATCTCGACGCGAAGCTGCGCGTGCAGATGCGCGCGGAGATCACTCACCTTCAGCAACGCCTGGAGACGACGTGCGTGTACGTCACGCACGACCAGGTCGAGGCGATGACCATGGGCCACCGCATGGCGGTGATGAAGGAAGGGCGGATCCAGCAGGTGGGCACGCCGCTCGAAGTTTACGACCACCCGGCGAACGTGTTCGTGGCGCAGTTCATCGGAACCCCGCCGATGAATTTCTTCGACGCGACCGTCCGGGAAGGACGTCTCGCCGCAGCGGCGTTCTCCCTCCCGCTACCTGCGGATCGCAAGGTGACCGATGGGCAGCAGGTCCTGGTGGGCGTGAGGCCGGAGCACATCCTTCCCGCGTCCGAGAAAGGGAGAGGCGCGACCGCGAGCGTGCAGGCGGTCGTCGAGCTCGTGGAACCGATCGGCCATCAGGCGATCGTGCACAGCCGCGCCGGCAACGACGCGCTCGTGGCGACGTTTGACTCCCACAGCATGCCTCGCGCGGGCGACACGCTCGACCTGCAGATCGAGCTCCACGAGATGCACCTGTTCGATGCGGCGTCGCAAGTCCGGCTGTGAGGCTGGTGATCAGTTGTCGGTTGTCAGTTGTCCGGGAGTTCACTCTCACCCGCACAATCGGAGCGACCGCTTCGAGTTCAAGCCCCGGCAAGCACCAGCGCGATCTGGTCGTCTGTGCGAGGCTGCCCAGACAACCGACAACTGACAACTGACAACCGGCAAGGCCAACCGGTACCGGCAACGAGAA
>JANMSA010000048.1:0-1736 GCA_031388865.1 Acidobacteriota bacterium
CATCGCCCACCAGGCCGCGACCCGCACCACCTGCCTCCGCAAGCACGTCGGGGCTGTGATCGTCCGCGACCGGACGGTCCTCTCCACCGGCTACAACGGCTCGATCCGCGGCCTGCCCCATTGTGACGATGTCGGCTGCGCGATGGAGGACGGGCACTGCGTCACGACCGTTCACGCGGAGGCCAATGCCATCTTGCAGGCGGCCAAGAACGGTGTGTCCCTCGACGGAGGAGAGCTCTACACGACCGCCTCTCCCTGCTGGAACTGCTTCAAGCTCATTGCCAACGCCGGCATCCGCACGATCTACTTCGGCGAGTTCTACCGCGATGAACGCTCCCGCGACACGGCGGAGAAGATCGGGATCACTCTCGTCGATCTGCATATGCCCGCGCCGCAGTAGTCGGGGTCTTCGAGTCTTCCAGTTCTGGAGTCTTCGAGTCTTCGAGCCTTCGAGTCTTCGAGCCTTCGATCCGCGACGTCTCACAGTCTCATCGGTTTCACAGTCTCACAGGGGAGGAAGCCCGGTTTCTGTGAGACTGTGAGACTGCTCACCGGCGACTCGAAGACTCGTAGACTCGTAGACTGGAAGACTGGAAGACGAGAAAACTAGGAAGCCTAGAATCCGATGCTCGTCCTCGCCGCCGACACCTCACTCCCGATCCTCTCCGTCGCTCTGGTGAGCGATGGGATGCTCGTCGGCTCGATCGCTGAGGAGGGTCGCGGGTCGCGCAATGAGAAGCTGCTGCCGGCGCTCGACTGGCTGCTCGCCGAGAATGGAATCGAGCGCTTCGCGATCGACCTGTTCGCGGTCACACGTGGACCCGGGTCTTTTACAGGCGTGCGCATCGGCCTGGCGACGATTCAGGGGTTGGCGCTCGTCCTCGGCCGTCCTGTCTGCACAATGTCGACGCACGCGGCCATTGCCCACGGCGAGGTTGGCCGGCTCGTGATCACAGACGACGCCGGTCGCGGGGAGCTTTACCTGTCTGTCTTCGAAGACGGCGAAGAAGTGGTCGCACCGCACCTGGCGAAAGAGGTTGGCGACTCACGGGTTCTCCGCGTCGGCGACTTTTTGCGTGAGGGGAACGTTGCGCTGCGCTGTGCCCGCCGCGCTGCTGTGATCGAGCAGCGCGGAGACGGACCTCTCCACCGGGATGTCACGCCGATCTACGTCCGGCTTGCAGAAGCCGAGGTGCAGTTGCGCCAGAAACTGCATGGCTGAGCTGCTCATCGAGCCGGCGGTGCGCGCGGACGTCAACGCCATCCATCGGATCGAAGAAGCTTCGTTCCCGGCGCCGTGGCGCCGTGAGTTCTTCCTCAGCGAGCTCCACGCCGACGGACGGTTCAACCGGGTCGCGAAGCTTCACGGCAGGGTCGCCGGCTACCTGTTCGCCATGTGGATCTTCGACGAGATGCACGTCAACAAAATCGCCGTCGAGGCCCCCTCGCGCCGCATCGGAATCGCCGAGGCCCTGATGGCTCGGTGCTTCGAGTTCGCCCGCAAACACGCCGTGAGCACGATCTCGCTCGAAGTGCGTCAGTCGAACCGCGGCGCCCAGGACTTCTATCGCCACCTCCAGTTCGAGTCGTCCTACATGCGGCCCCGGTATTACCCCGATGGCGAGGCAGCCGTGGTGATGACGCGGTTGGTAGCAGCTGTTAGCAGTTAGCTCGCAGCTCGCAGCTCTCAGCTCTCAGCTCTCAGCTCTCAGCTCTCAGGAGGCCACCGCCCCTAC
>JANMSA010000064.1:0-1678 GCA_031388865.1 Acidobacteriota bacterium
ACAATTACTTGACCGTGATGCTCGACTCGACCTTGTTCACGCCGTCCATCTTCCGCGCAAGGTTGTTCGCGATCGCGATCTGGTCCTGCGACTTGACGGTCCCAGCCAGCATGACAACGCCATTGTTGGTCGTCACCGACACGTCGGAATCCTTCATGCCGGGATCGGCGGCAATGGCGGCCTTGACCTTGCCGGTGGTCATCGTCTCGCTCACGGCACCCGTCGCGTCCCCGGCGGGTCCGGGAGCCATGGTGGTCGTCGTCGGGGCGGCGGACGTAGTGGTGGTCGTGGTGCTCGGGATCGCGGAAGCGCCGGAATTGTTGTAGGCGGTGCTCTGGGTCTTCGGCCGGTCGCAGGCGGTGGCGAAGGCGGCGGTGACGGCAAGGGCGAGGACGGTCGTGACGAGTTTCATGGGATCTCCTGATTATTTGGTCGTGGTGGTGGTGGTGGTTCTTTCCTTGGAAAGCGTGGTGCCGTCCGGCCGGGTGATCGTCCGGCTACCCGTGACGGACGTCGACGAGCTGGTCGTGGGCTCGGCGGGCGGGGCGGTGACCACCGTTGTCGACGAGCTTGCCGGGGGAGGCGTGGTGGTGCTCGGCACAACCACGGTCGTGTTCTTCTCGACCGCGGCTGGTGCCGGTGTCGTCGTGTAGGTCGTCCGCTCACAGCCGGTCATTGCAACGGACCCAATGGCTACCAACGCGAGGGCGGGGATGAGCTTATTCATGACTTCTCCATGGGGTGTCATATCCAGATGCGAGTGAGCAGAACGCGTGCCAATGCGTGCCGAGAGGCACAACCCAAGCAGGAGAGGCTGAAACCAGAGTCATTCTTTCCGTGATCCGGAAAGTCTTTCCTCAACGTATGCTGTCGAAAGATTTCGCCTACACGATCGTAGTTGCCGCCGGAGCGGCCCGATGACCCCCATCCTCGAGATCTCGAAGCTCACTAAGACCTACGCTACCGGCCACCAGGCGCTGAAAGACGTCGACCTCGAGATTCGCAAGGGCGAGATCTTCGCCCTCCTCGGGCCCAACGGCGCCGGCAAGACCACGCTCATCAGCATCGTCTGCGGCATCGTGACGGCGACCTCGGGCACGGTGGTCGCGGATGGCCACGACATCGTGCGCGACTACCGCTCTGCGCGCGCGAAGATCGGGCTGGTCCCGCAGGAGCTGCATACCGACATGTTCGAGACGCCGTGGTCGACCACGTCCTTCAGCCGCGGTCTCTACGGTCTCGCACCGGACCCGGCGCACATCGAAAAGGTGCTGCGCGAGCTCTCGCTCTGGGAAAAGCGCCGCGATCGCATCATGACGCTCTCGGGCGGCATGAAGCGGCGCGTGATGATCGCCAAGGCGCTCGCGCACGAGCCGCGCATCCTTTTCCTCGACGAGCCGACCGCAGGCGTGGATGTGGAGCTGCGGCGCGACATGTGGGCGCTGGTGCGCCGGCTGCGCGACGGCGGCGCCACCATCATCCTCACCACCCACTACATTGACGAGGCCGAGGAGATGGCCGACCGCATCGGCGTGATCAGCAAGGGCGAGCTGGTGGTGGTCGAGGAGAAGGCGAAGCTCAAGAAGAAGCTCGGCAAGAAGCAGCTCACCGTGCACCTCCAGGAGCCCATGGCCGGGCTTCCTGCAACGCTCGCCGAGTGGCCACTGGTCCTGAAAGG
>JANMSA010000081.1:0-13085 GCA_031388865.1 Acidobacteriota bacterium
GGGAACCCATTCATCCGGTGGTACCCGCGCTTCGCGCTCAACCACCGGCTATTTGCCGTCACGCCTCCGGCGTGCAACCACGGTCCCGAAGCGTCCCTCAGCCCTCGTCCGAAGACGCCCTACTTCCCGATCATCGCCGCGAGTCGCGTCCTGTCGAGGACGAAGAGACTGGAGCCCTTGACCTCAATCAGGCGCTTCCTCTTGAAGATGCTCAGAATCCGAGTGACCGTCTCGCGGGTCGTTCCGATCATCTGCGCCACCTCCTGATGAGTGAGCAGCAGTGTGACGCGGACACCCTTCGGGGTCACTTCCCCTCGACTCCCGCACCAGTCCAGCAGCAGACGGGCGAGCTTGACCGAGGTGGTCTGCGAGAGGCCGAGGGAGCGAATGTCGCGATGTGCGGCCTGGTACTTTTCGCTGAGTTGTTGTGCGGTGTGGATGCACACCTCGACATTCGACTGCAGAAATCGCAGGAAGTCGTCGCGCTTGATGAAGTTCAACTGGGAAGGCTCGATTGTCTCTGCTGAAACCTCGTAGGGCTTGCCGAGAATGGCCGCGCTCACGCCCAGAATCTCGCCCTTTTCAGCGATCTTCACAATGAGTTTCTTCCCCTCCATGGACGACGTCGTCAGCTTCGCGCGTCCGCTGCAGAGAATGAACACCCCGCGTGGAAACTCCCCTTCGACGAACAGCATCGAGCCTTTGGGATAAATGCCGGTGAACTTGATTCCATTGAGCACCTTAACGGTCTCAGGTGCGAGGTTGCAGAACATCCGCTCCGTACGAACGCTGCATTCCACGCAATCATTGTGGACATCGAGGTTGTACGGGGTTGGCATTGACGGAGCTCCTTATCGGCGACTATAGGCCGGCCGCTAACCGGTCTTCGCATCGGGAGTCACGACCCGCCGTGACTGTGATCACATGCCGCTCCGTTGGTCGTCGAAAGCGGCAGCGGTCCATGGAGGTTACGGCCCCGTCAGGGCGCAGGATCAGAGTGGCGTTTGTCAAAATACACTCTGCGGTGCTCGCGATTGCTCGAGCAGTGCGTCCTGCGGTGCCCGGCCTCTGCGGCTGTGCACGGAACGGTCATCCCGTCGCTGCAGTTCCTGGGCGACGTCCCACGCTTTCTCCAGAAGCACCGGCAGGCCGATTCCACGCAGATAGTTTCCGGCCAGCAAGGTGTCGGACGGCGTTTCAATGCCCTTGCGTAACGTCCGTTCCAGAGCGACGTCGTAATGCGGAAGCGCCAGCGGCCAGCGCTGAGGATAGATCGCCAGAGGCCTGGTGGTACGGCCATAGACTCGTTCGCGGTCGCGCGCAACGAGCTCGAAGAGCGCCTCGTCGCTCAGTTCCATCACCTCCGGCTGCTGGGCTCCGCCAAGGATCCAGCTCTCCGAATGGCCGGTTCCGCGGTCCGGGAAGATGTTGGTATTGAACAGCACACCGAGGGCGGTCACCCCCTGCCCGCGCGGAAACAGGATGCCGAAACCCCCGATCGTGTTCTCGCCGGCCGGATAGAAGGCTGTCACGCGGATCAGAGGGAGCATCTCGATGCGATCGAGAGTGTGTGCCACTTCCGGTGCCCGCCTCTTGATCAGGCCCGCCGCATCCTTCGCAGACGTGCAGAGGACCACCGTGCCCTCGAGATCGTCCGTCGCCGCCACGCCCTTTCGGATCTCCACGCCCAGCTCGAGCAGCCTCTGCTCGAGGACGTCGACCAGCTGACCCATTCCCAGGGGGGGCGCCACCAGACCTTTCACCAGACCCTTCGGAGGCTTCTCTCTCTTTCCGAAGATCAGATCGGCACTGAGCCGATTCGGATCGCCGGCATAGATTCCTTGAAGCGCAGCTCCCACGATGTAGCGGGAGGCATTGGCCCCCAGGACGCGGCTCGCCCAACCGTCGATGGTTTCTTCCGCATCAGGGCGGAATCGGCCGGTCAGGACGCTCGCCGCAAGCCGTCCGCCGAGTTGCAGTGTGTCGAGGGGACCGAGTGGCCAGCGACGCGGCCCGCCGCGATAGAGATAGCGCGCCCGGCTCTCCTTCTTCGTCTGCACCAATGGCAGTCCGAGATCGGCAAAGAGCGATTCGACGCGCGCCGAGCTTCGGATGCCACTAGCCGCCAGCTCGACAGGGCCGTCCGGCGTGTTCAATGTGCCCAGTACGCCACCGAGTCGCTGCTGCTTTTCGATGAGCGTCACGGGCACGCCGCTCCGGGCGAGATAGTACGCCGTGGCCATGCCCGAGAATCCGCCCCCAACCACCGTGACTGTTCTCATATCGAGCTCGAGAAGATCCTCTGACTCGGCGCCGCAGTTCGCAGTCGCTGGTCAAAGAACACTGTGGCATTACGAAGGAAGGGCTTGCCTGCTTCTGTCAGCACGAGCTCGGACCCGTCGAGCCGCACCAGACCGTCTGTGAAAAGCTGGGCCAGGTACGACCGCACGTCTCCCAGCTGCTCGGGGTCGAGCGCGACACGCAGCCTGGTCATGAACTCGACGATCTGCTGCCGGAGGCGCTGATCCAGATCCGTCAGCAGGTGTCCGCGATGCGTGGGAATCTCTCCCGCTCGAACGCGGCGCTCATAAACCGGAGCAACCTTTTCGTTCTGATGGAAACAAGTGGGCGTCTCGGAAATGGCGCTGACTCCGAGTCCGAGCAGGATGTCGGTGCGGAACTCGGTGTAACCCATGAAGTTGCGATGGAGGCCGCCGGTCTCCCGTGACTCATTGAGGGCGTCCTGCGGAAGGGCGAAGTGGTCCATGCCGATCTCGATGTAGCCGGCTTCGAGGAAGACATCGCGCGCAATCTCGTAGAGCAGCCGCTTGTCCGGACCTTCCGGCAGGTCTTCATCCTTGAACAGACGCTGGGCTGGTTTGATCCACGGCACCTTTGCAAAGCTATAGAGAGCGATGCGATCAGGAGCCAGACCCGCGGTCAGTCTGGCGGTATGCAGAATCGACTCAGGCGTCTGTCTGGGCAAGCCATAGATCAGGTCGTAGTTGACCGAGGTGTAGCCGAGGGCACGAGCGTCTTTTGTCAGTTGCTCAGTGATCTCGAAGGGCTGAACGCGATTGACGAGATGCTGGACCGTTGGGTCGAAATCCTGCACGCCCATCGAGACGCGCGTGAAACCCAGCTCGCGTAATGCTTCGAGATGATGCGCGGTCGTGACGCGGGGGTTGATCTCGACGGACGCGTCAAACTCTTCACTGCGAAAGCTCACGCTCTCCAGAAGCGGTGTCAGGAGCATCTTCAAGCTCGACGGTGAGAGAAAGGTTGTAGTTCCCCCTCCCAGGTGGAGCTGGCGCAGCGGGCGCTTGGCGAGATCGGGAACGGCCTCGAGATACTTTGCCCACTCCGCTGCAATCAACTGGACGTACGGCTCCTCGCGATCGTGATTGCGGGTAATGACGTTGTTGCAGCCGCAGAAGGTGCAGAGACTCTCGCAGAACGGGACGTGCAGATAGACCGCCCAGGTGGCCTCCGGTCGAGCCGCGGCTTTGCGGAGCTCGTCAAGCCACTGTTCTGTCGTGGGGTCGTTGCTCCAGTAGGGGACGGTCGGGTAACTCGTATACCGGGGGACTGGCACGTCGTACCGGTCGAGCAGGGCCGAGCTCGGCGCAATGCGTTCCGTAGCTGCGCTCATACGAATACCTCCCGAACCGTGCGCACGAACGTGCGCACGTTCTCTTCCGGCGTATGCGGCAGCACGCCGTGGCCGAGGCCACAAACCCAGCCTCTTCTCTCTCTTGCACTGAGCGCGAGAAGCGGCTCCAGGTACGAATGAAGTTCTCTTCGGAAATCGTTGGGCGCGAGGAACAGCAGGCTCTGATCGAAGTTGCCCTGCACGAATCCGACACCGTTGCCGGCTTCGAAGGCCTCACGCAGATCCCATCGCCAGTCGACACCGATTCCGGCCAGCGGGCCGGGGCCGAAACGCGCGTCTTCGAGATGCGCCGGCTGCGTGCCGCGCGCGTAGTAGCCAATCCGCCCGGGGAATGCCTCGAAGATCTTCGCGAGATCGCCCGTGATCTCACGGTGAAACCAGTCCGGCGCCAGCTCGCCGGCGGCCGTGTCGAAGATCATCACCACCTCGGCACCGCCATCGAGTTGGAGCCGGATATTCTCGATGAGGAGCGGGACGAGCAGTTCCGCGAAGGCGCGGTACAGGTTCATGGAGCTCTTCACGTCAGTCAGGTTGCCTTGATGACTTCCCTCGACCGCATACACGAACAGCGTCCAGGGACCACCGACGAACCCGATCAAGCTCTTGTCCTGAGGGAGGAGCGCGCGCGTCTTGCGCATCGCCTCCCGTTGAAACTCCAGATGAGGGAGTGCCTCAGCGAGCGGGCGCAGACCGCGGATCTGATGCATGTCCAGGCGCGGAGTGAGCGAAGGTCCCGAGTCCCCGTAGCTCAGGCCGAGCCCGAGGGCCTCGAGCGGGAAGAGCAGATCACTGAAAAGAATGGCCACATCGAAGTCGAAATCTTCGACGGGTCCCATCGCCACCTCGGCGGCCAGATCGGGGTTCTTGCAGAGCTCCATGAACGAGTGTTTCGCGCGAAGCCGCTGGTAGTGCTGGTGGTAGCGGCCAGCCTGTCGCATGAACCAGATGGGCGGCGTGGCCTGGGGAACGCGGTTCAGGGCATTCTGGAAACGTTCAGACGGCATGTTGTGCTCCTTCGTTTGTAGACCATTGATATCCGACCCCGCGTACGGAACGGATCGAGCCTTCGCCGAGCGAGTGACGCAGGCGCACGATGGCGTTGTCGACCGCACGCTCGGCGGGAAAGCAGTCCTGACCCCAGACGCGATCGAGAATTTCGTCGCGGCTCACCACGCGCGGAGACCACTCGATCAGCATGCGGAGAATTTTGAAATCGCGCGGCTGGGGATACTCCCGGGACCCGTCATCGTGGACGACCGCCATGGCGTCGAGATCGATGGACTTCCGGCCAAACGGGATGACATGCCTGGTGGCGTGCTGGTCCAGCACGTGGCGGATGCGGATGAAGAGCTCCTTGAGGTGAAACGGCTTCGGAATGAAGTCGGCGGCGCCAAGCTCGAAACCCTCCAGCCGGTTCTGCGCGGAGCTCGCGGCGGTCATGAACATGATCGGAGTCGAGGCGAACGCCCGGATCCGTCGTGCGAGGTCGAAGCCGCTGCCATCGGGCAGGCCGACGTCGAGAATCACCAGGTCCCATACGCCACGCTGAAAGGTCAGAGAAGCATCGGCAATCGTGGCACTCCACTCCGCATCAAAGCCTTCCTTCCGAAGGCGCTCGGTCAGCGTGGTGCCGAGGGATTGATCATCCTCAACGAGCAGGACGCGGCTCATGATGGCGCCTTCTGCAGTTCCAGTGTGGCCAGCAATCCGCGAGCGCCGCAGGACAGAGTCAGAAAACCGTTCATACGCTTCACCAGACTCCGGGAGATGAAGAGCCCGACACCGGAGCCGCTCCTTGAAGTCGGCCGGGTGAAGAGGCGGCCCAGTTCTGCCGCGTTCGTTTTCGATCCAATCCCGTTGTCTTCGATCTGCATCGCCACTTTCGAACCGCTTGCGTCGCACAGACGAATGTCGATCGCATCCGCACGGCCATGAATCAGCGCGTTCTGAAAGAGGTTGCGGAGGACGACTTCCAGCGCCCTGGCGTCGGCGAGCACCAGCCGCTCTCCATCGAGCGACACAGTGAGATCGCCGAACTCGAGTGCGATCGACTCGACGGTTCTGCGGAGAGAGAGCCGTTCGATGAAAAGCTGTCCGTTGCGCCGGTTGGCGTAGAACAGCGAGTTGTCGAGTTGCAGCTGGATGCGCAGCGAGTCTTTCATCAGGCGCGCGAGCAGTGGGCTCTCTTCCCCCCTGTCCTGAAAGTCCTCCTGAAGACTCTCCACCTGCAGGCGCAGACTCGCCAGCGAAGTCCGCAGATCATGGGTGAAGGCCGCGAAGAACTCTTCGATCGCACCGTGCCTCTTCCACTCCCGGCGGATCCCGTACAGCAGACCGCTCCCGCCGATGATGAGTGACACGATCAGCGCGGCGCCTTCCGCGGCGAGCATTCTGTGAGCCGCGGGGAACGGCGAACGGCCCTGTTCCATCCGGGCCAGCGCGTCCGCCTGGCGAAGGCCGAAGATCAGCCACCAGCTCGCCAGAGAGATCGTGAAAATCAGCCAGAGCAGGGCCAATCCGAACTTGATCCGATCTTTCTGTCCCAGCTCCATCGACGTTCTCATGGCTTCTCGCAGATCCTCAGCTCTTCACGGAAGACCATCGTAGGGGGTGCCATGTTTCACGGCGTTGACCCATGTCATTCTGACCTGTGACGGCTGTCACCTTCGCCGGCTGGAGGTTGCTGGTTCGGCGACGCTGGTGCCCGCTTCCAGGGGAGAAGCAATCGTTCAAGTAATGACACTCGCCGTAAGGGGAACCCCCTCATCCGCCTTCGAGAATTCAACGCACGCAGAGCCGCACGCGCTCCCGCCTCAAGCCTCCCCACGAGACCCTTCTCCCCCGGGCCGGGGGTGAAGGTGCCCCTTCGGCTTCGCTCAGGGCAGGCTCCGGCGGATGAGGGGAATCCCTTTCGCCAGAAGCGTTTGGTTGCGGCTCCGCCGCGCTCTGCCTCTGTGGTGACGTCACCCCTCTGGGGAGCCCAGCCCACTCAGGATCGCTGGACCTTGATTCCCATGGCAGCGGCCCGGCGCGCGCCGTAGGTGATGATGAACTGCGCGCCGGCGCGCCGGAAGACCACCCAGGTCTCGAGCAGCACGCGTTCAAAGTCGGCCAGACCGCTCTCGCTCAGAAGCACGAGACCGGCGTACTCGCCACTGACCTGGTAGGCGCCCACGGGACGTCCGGTCAGCTCGCGGATCGGGTTGATCAGGTCGATCGACGTCATCCCCGGCTTGACCATGAGCAGGTCCGCGCCTTCCTCGGCGCACCGCACGCTGGAGCGAAGCGCGTCGGATCGATTTCGTGGATCGATCTGGTACGCCTTGCGGTCGCCGAACTGCGGCGCGGAGCCGGCTGCTTCGCGGAACGGCCCGTAAAAACCGCTCGCGAACTTCGTGCTGTAGCTCATGACCGGCGTCATCGGGAACCCGCCCTTGTCGAGAGCCGTCCGGATGCTCGCCGTGCGGCCGTCCATCATGTCACTGGGGCTGATCCCGTCGGCACCCGCCTCCGCAAACGCAACCGCGGAGCGATTGAGCTCGTCGTGCGTGGCAGCGAGATCGATCTCGTCGTTCTGATCGAACACGCAACAGTGTCCATGCTCGGTATAGGAGCAGAGGCACGTGTCGACCCACAGGGTGAACGCGCGGCCGTGTGCGGCGCGCATCGCGGAGATCGCCCTCGACGTGAACTCGTGATCGAACTTCTTCTTCCGCTTTTCTGCCGGAACGGGAAAGAGAATGAAATGTCGGACGCCGGCCTCGAGATCGGCTCCCATCTGCCGGACGGAGGACTCGATGTCCATGCGATGGTTCCCGGCCAGACCAGGAATCGCGGTCTGACCTTGAAGGCCCTCCACGACGAACAACGGTTGGATCAGATGGCTGGTGGAGAACTCGATCTCGTCGCAGAGGTCACGCATCTGCTGGGTCTTGCGCAGCCGCATCAGCCGTTCGATCTCGCTCATCAGGCCACGTTCCTTCGCCACTCGTCCTGACTCAGCCAGATGTCGAGCCGGTCCTCACTGCCGAGCCGGTCACGGATGATCGTCCAGCTGTTTCCCGGTCCACAGGCGTGCCAGCCTCCGAGAATCTCGGGCTGACGTTCGATCGCATCGAGAAACTGACTCCCACTCGTCCAGTAGAAATGCGAGTAACTGGAAAGATCGCGAGGTGCGCCCGTGGAGACCACGCGATAGGTGGCCAGTTGCCGGTTGCCGTTCACCGCCTCCGCGCGGTCGTGCGTCAGCTTGATCCACGAGATCGTGCGGCCGGCAATCCCATCGGCGCGGGGATCCTCCCGTTCGCCCAGACCCTCGGCGGAGCCGTTCACCCAGACTCCCCGCTCCGCGAGCCGCCGCCAGGTGCGCAGCCCCGCGGTCCAGACCGGCGCGTCGTCGATGCTCCATCGGGCGGGCAAAGCGTCCGCTCGCGCGATCCAGAGCCCGGCTCCAGGCTCGGGCTGCTGCGCCGGAAGAGACTCGCGAATCAGCCCGTCGCCATCTCCGGAATCCAGCGGCCATCCTTTGTCACCAGTGGTTCGAGGTGCCTTCCGTTTCGTCTCCAGTTGAAAGCGGTCGAGTTTCTCACCAGCGTCCGTGAGACCACGCACACTGATGACGGTTCCATAGGATCGCGTGAGGACGGTCACGCCGATCTTCTGATGACATCCACCGCCGTGCGACCGGAGAATCTCCCGCTCGCGCGTGGCTTCGCCGAACGTCGTCTCGTCGTTGAGAGCGTTGACGATGGCGGCGACGTCCGCATTCCCGTCGGTGGCCACCTCCATCGCCAAAGCGCCCTGGGCGGCGCCGGTGGGATTCTCACTGACCGGCAGGATCATCCACCGGCAGGTGTCGATCGCAGCGCGGACTTCATCCCGCATCGTTTGCATCTTCGGGGCGGTCGAGGCGAGCAGGCGATCGAGAGCTGCCTTCGCGACGACGAGGCCGTGATGCTCACCACCGACCAACTTGCGCAGACGTGTGGGCACGTTGCCGCGGACGGAAACAAACTCCACCCGGAGGTCCTGAATCGGCAGAGCCCAGGCCAGAAATGGCGTGAGGTTGTGCGCCCTGCGCGGCGAGGAGCTGAGAATCGTGATCGTCGTGCCTGGCGTAACGGCAGGCCAGAGATCGCGCCTGACCAGGAGCACATCGCGCACATCCGCGCGGGGCAGAGTCGCAATCACTCGCGTTCCGGCCCGCACTTCCGTAGGCAGGTCTTTCCACGAATGCACCACCAGGTCGGTCCGGCCTTCGCGAAGATCTTCTACGAAGTCCTCAGTGAAGACCCCTTTCTCCGGCATCGCCCAGAGAGGATCGTCGAGCATCTTGTCGCCAAGCGATTCCCGGAAGTGCGGCACGACCTCGACAGCAGGCGCCGCGAGACGGATGGCCTCACCGACCTGCTGAATCTGAATCCGGGAGAGGTCGCTGGACCGGCCGGAGACTCTCAGGCGCACAGATCCTCCCAGCCGAACGGACGAACCTCGAAGCGGTCCCAGAACTCCTGCGCGCGATCGAAGATCTCCTTTCGCGCCCTCTCCACCCGCACGTCTGCGAACCTGCAGTTGGTCTCCATGTCGTCGAGGATCTCTTTGAAGTGAACCACCGTGGCCGACTCCACTTCGAGGCGATCGTTCTGACTCTCCCCGCGAAGATCGACGATCGTGGCGATCTCACATCCGAGCCGGCCGGCCCACGCCGCGATCTCCTTCGCGCTCATGGGCGCGGCGATGATCAGGCCGGTGACCGCGTTGTCCGTTGCAAGCGGGGCGTCCAGCGAATGAGTCCCGCCATTCGGGTGGCGAGCCAACATCTCCGTCGCCGCTTCGGGTCGGCGGCAGAAGATCTCCAGGCGATGGTCGGAAAGCCATGGCACCAGTTCCTGCGCAAGATGACCGGCGCCCAGTATGACGATGCGCGGGCAATCGGTGAGATACCGCTGCGCGAGCTGCCCGTAGGAGCGGCCGCCCATTCCTGTCAGATGGTTGGTGCGAACGCGCTTCGCATCGGCGATGAGGCGCTGGATCCACGGAGCCGTACAGCGCCCTCCTGGGCTGTCCTGTGCGCGCTGCGCGAAGTTCTTGAACTGGCCCAGCACTTCCGTCTCGCCGACGAGCGGCGAGTGAAGGCCGCAGATGACCTCGAGCAGAAAGCGGTAACCGTCCTCGCGCGAGTAGACTTCATCGTCTGCCGTCAGATCCTCGGCGCGGAGCTGACGGCTGTCGAGGATGGCGATCTCGCGAAGGCACGTTTTCCAGACCAGAGCGTGCGGGAATTGAGCGGCCAGGTTCCGTCCTGGTTTGCCGTTGATCACTGCCACTGACTCGGACACGGGCTGATGCTAGAGGAAAGCATCGACCGGTTTGTCATGGTTTTGTCCGCGGAATCGATTTATCTGACTCCTTTGTGCGATGGTGCCGTTCATGGTGACGCGGATCGGCATTCTGGTCGCTCAGCTGGGGACGCCGGACGCACCGACGACCGCTGCCGTGCGCCGCTATCTGCGTCAGTTTCTGAGCGATCGTCGCGTCGTCGATCTCAACCCGGCGCTCTGGTGGCTGATCCTGAATGGGATCGTTCTCGTCACGCGCCCGAAGAAATCCGCCGAGCTGTATCAGAAGGTCTGGACGGAGAACGGTTCGCCGCTCCTGATCACTTCCAGAAATCAGGCAGACGGTCTGCAGCAGCGACTGCAGAGCGAGACGAGCGCAGTCGAGATACGCGTCGAACTGGCCATGCGCTACGGAAATCCATCGACAGGGCTTGCGCTCGAGCGGCTGAGAACATGGGGAGCAGAAAAACTCCTGCTGTTTCCGATGTATCCGCAGTACTCGGCCGCAACGACCGCGTCGACGTATGACGAGCTCTTTCGAGAATTGAGCCGCCTGCGGTTCGTGCCCACACTGCGGGTCGTGCCGCCCTATCACGACGATTCGCATTACATCGACGCGCTGACGCGCACGGTGCGGGAGCGGATCTCACGCATGACTTCTCCACCCGACAAGATCCTCTTGTCGTTCCACGGGATTCCGCAGCGTTACGCCACGCTGGGGGATCCCTATCCGGATCACTGCATGGCCACAGCAAACGCGCTGGCGGCGGCGATGGCGTGGAGGGACGACGACTATCTCGTCACATTCCAGTCGCGCTTCGGCCGCGAGCCGTGGCTGCAGCCCTACACCGACGAGACACTGAAAGACCTGGGCAGACAAGGACTGAAGAACATCCTCGTTCTCTGTCCCGGCTTCACGACCGATTGCCTGGAGACCATCGACGAGATCGGCAACCTCGGACAGGAACAGTTCCACAGCACAGGCGGAGGCACGTTGCATCTCGTCGAGTGTCTGAACGAAAGAGCGGACTGGCTCGACGCCATGGCATCCATCGCCAGGCGCGAGCTCGCCGGCTGGATCTGAGGCCGGCACGGCCGGCTGCGCTCGTGATCCATGACGATTTCGTTCTCGCTTCTAATGACACGACTGTCGTCTACACGAGGGCTCCCCCTCATCCGCCTTCGGTTCTGTAAAAACCACGTAGAGGCCGCAAACCCGGACCGAGAAACGTTGCTTTCACGATGCGGAACAAGAAGACTCCCTCATGCGAACGCCAGCGCCGGGACCTGGACCGGGAGCGCCTCGAACCGCGCGCAGAAGAACCGCAACGTGGGCGGCTCGTAGACCATCGTGAGGCCCGGCACCGACTCGCGCCGCTCGAACAGCGACTTCACCGAGTACGCGACGACGTCCATGTGCCGGTCGGTGTAGACGCGCCGGGGGATGGTCAGCCGGACCAGCTCCAGCGACGATTTCCGGTTGATGCCGGTGACCGGATCACGACCGGCGGAGACCACTCCACGCTCCATGGCCCGCACCCCACTGTCAAGGTAGAGCGCCGCCGCCAGAGACTGAGCAGGGAACTGTTCCTGATCGAGGTGCGGGAGGAACCTGTGGGCGTCGATGAAGATCCCGTGGCCGCCGATCGGCACGACGATCGGCACCCCGGCGTCGAGGAGTTGCGAGCCGAGATGCCGGACCTGGGCGATGCGGTTCGTGATGTAGTCGTCGTCGACCATCTCGTAGATTCCCTGGGCGATGGCTTCCATGTCCCGCCCCGCCAGGCCACCGTACGTTGGCATTCCCTCGAAGATCACGACCTGCTCGCGTGCCTGTTGCAGGATTCCGGGATCGTTCATCGCCAGAAAGCCGCCGATGTTGACGAGGCAATCCTTCTTGGCCGACATGGTGCAGCCGTCGAAGTACGACATCATCTCGTGCAGGATCGCGCGGACCGGTACGTGCGCGTACCCGGGCTCGCGCTCCTGGATGAACCAGGCGTTCTCCACTGCCCTGGTGGCATCGCACCAGACCCGGATCTCGAAGAGGTTGCAGAGGTCGCGCACGGCGCGCAGATTGGCCATCGACACCGGCTGCCCGCCGGCAAGGTTCACCGTGCAGGCTACGTTCACGTAGGGGATGTTGTCCGCCCCCACGCGGCTGATGACATCGACGAGCTTGTCGAGGTCGACATTGCCCTTGAACGGATGAAGGGAGGTCGGGTCATGCGCCTCGTCGATGACGACGTCGATGAACTGCCCGCCCTGCAGCTCCTGATGGGCGCGCGTCGTCGTGAAATACATGTTGCCGGGGATGACGTGCCCGGGCCGGATCAGGATCCGCGAGATGAGATGCTCGGCGCCGCGTCCCTGATGAGTGGGCACCATCGACTGGAAACCGTAGATCTCGCGAACCGCCTGCTCCATCCGGAAAAACGAGCGTGCGCCCGCATACGACTCGTCGGCGAGCATCATCGCGGCCCACTGCCGGTCGCTCATCGCGTTCGTCCCGCTGTCCGTCAGGAGGTCGATGTACACATCGTCGCTCTTCAAGAGGAACGTGTTGTAGCCGGCCTCCGCCAGTGCTTTCTCGCGTTGCGCGAGTGACGTCATCCGCAAGGGCTCGACGGTCTTGATCTTCCACGGCTCTGCAATCGGTCGCATGAACTATCTCCCGCGTGAGACCGTAACAAGAGCGCCCCAAGACGAGCAGCGACGATGCGCACACAACCTCGTGACGGCAGTCACCGGGCGGGCCCCTACGAAAGCCTCGCGATCGTCCCGCGCCCCTGCCGGGGCGCAAAACAAACCGACCGCACAATCCGGTGGTGTCGCGCTACGCGCTCGACCACCGGCTATTCGCCACCACGCCTCCGGCGTGCAAGGCCGTGACGTCGCGCTTGCAAACACCACCGGCCAATCGTCGCCGCACGATCCGGTGGTGTCGCGCTACGCGCTCGACCACCGGCTATTCGCCACCACGCCTCCGGCGTGCAAGGCCGTGACGTCGCGCTCCATGCACCCGTCCCACGCCTCCGGCGGCAAAGGCCGCGATGTCGCGCTCCATCCAAAAC
>JANMSA010000117.1:0-2962 GCA_031388865.1 Acidobacteriota bacterium
GCTCGCACCACCGGCTACCCTACGCGCCGCCTCCAGCGGCGTTTTCTGCCGCGAGAGACTCCTAGGCCCAGGCGTTGATGAAGTGCGCGCTGACTTCGCTCGCGGCGACGAGCTCGAAGGGCACGTGTACGAGAGGGTGGATCGCGTTGAAGGTATGGCTGGCGCGATGAATGACGACGAACGACGACTGTGGCGATCGTTCGGCGATGAGCCGGCCCTCCTCGAGGGGAACGCTGTCGTCTGAGCCACCATGGACGACGAGCAGGGGAACGCTCAGGTTCCCTGCCGCTGCGAGGATGTCCAGGCGCTCCCGGTTCGCGGCATAGTCATCGAGGATGACGGGGCTCATACGCATGATCTGCCTGGTGCGCTGGTTCTCGACTTCGAGCACGCCACGCTCCCGCCAGTCGCGCTGCGTTGGCTCATCCCAGCGGTCCGCTCGCGCGATCGGACTCCACGCCACGACACCGCGCAGATTCGGCACTCCCGCCGCGCCCAGAATGGCGATCCCTCCCCCTCTGGAGTGGCCGAGAAGGAATGTGGGGAGGTTGGGAAAGCGCTCCTGCGCGTGCTGCACCACCGTCATGAGGTCGCGGAGCTGCGTCGAGTAGGTGTCGTGCTCGAACAGGTCCAGACGATCGAACGCCTCGGGGTCGTCGCCGATCCCGGAGCGGGACATGTTGAAGCGGCAGACCACGAGGCGATGTTGCGTCAGCCGCTGCGCGAGCCAGGGAAAGAACCCCCAGTCCTTGAAGCCCTTGAAGCCGTGCACGAGCACGACCAGAGCGCGCGCCTTCTCCGCGGCTTCGAAATCGCCGCGAAGGGGAAGGCCTTCCGAGGAAAGGATGGAGAAGGGCGTCACACGTTGAACCTGAACAGAATCACGTCACCGTCTCTCACTTCATAATCCTTGCCTTCACTGCGCATGCGGCCGGCGGCCTTGGCGCCCTGTTCGCCTTTCAGCGCGACGAAGTCATCGAAGCCGATCGTCTCCGCGCGGATGAATCCACGCTCGAAGTCGCTGTGGATCTTGCCGGCCGCCTGCGGAGCTTTCGAGTGCCGGTGAATGGTCCAGGCGCGCGCTTCTTTCGGTCCGGCCGTGAAGAATGTCTCCAGATCGAGCAGCTTGTAGGCGGCCCGGATGAGCACGTCGAGACCGGGCTCATCGAGGCCCATTTCCTTGAGGAAGCCTTCGCGCTCGACGGGAGGAAGCTGGGCGATCTGCGCCTCGAGCTCACCGCAGATGACGACCATCTCGCCGTTTTTCTCGGCGGCCAGACGGCGCACCTTGGCCAGCATGGGCGTCTCGGTGCCGAGGTCGTTCTCGGCGACGTTGGCGACGTACAGCACCGGCTTCATGGTGATCAAGCTCAGCTCCGCGAGAGCCTCCTGATCCTGTTCTGTCAGATCGGCCGCGCGAAGGAGTGTGCCCTTCTCGACGGCAGCGATCGCCTTCACGAGCGCCTCGGCCTGCGCCAGATACTCTTTCTGCCCGACGCGAGCCAGACGGGCCACGCGGTCATTGCGCTTGGTGAGCGCGTCCAGATCGGCCAGGAGCAGCTCCGTCTCGATGACCTCGATGTCCCGTTCCGGATCGACACTCCCTTCCACGTGGACGACGTTGGGGTCGTCGAAGCAGCGCACGACGTGCAGGATGGCTTCTGTCTCGCGGATGTTCGCCAGGAACTGGTTTCCCAGCCCTTCCCCCTTGCTCGCGCCGCGCACCAGGCCGGCGATGTCGACCACTTTCAAGTCGGTAAAGATGGTCTGCTTGCTTTCCGCGAGAGCGGCGATGGTCATGAGGCGCCGGTCGACGACCGGGACGATGCCCACGTTCGGCTCGATCGTGCAGAAGGGATAGTTCGCGCTCTGCGCTCCGGCGGCGGTCAGCGCATTGAAGATCGTCGATTTGCCTACATTCGGCAGGCCGACGATACCGACTGATAAACCCATATTCTGGAGACTCCTGCGAAAGAGATTCGCGCGTGCCTGAACGGCGCGGGCCGCGACGCGATTCCATCCTTCGATTCCGCGCCGGCCTACTCGTGCAGCGTCCGCCGGGCCCCTTCGATCGCGCCGATCAGCCCTACTTCCTCATTGACGATCAGATCGACCGGAATGGTCTCCAGGATCCCGCGAAAGCGCCCCTTGCGGCGGAAGGCCTCGAGAAATCGCCCGTCGGTCAACCGCCCGCGATTCTTCGCTGAAACGCCTCCGGCCAGAAAGACTCCCCCGCGCGCCAGCACCCGCAGCGCCATGTTGCCCGCCTCGGCACCGTAGAGGTCGACGAAGATCTCGAAGGCGTGCAGCGCGGTCGCGTCGCCGCCGTCCGCGAGGACAGCGATCCCGGCCCCGTTGATCTCGGGCCCGCCCAGGAAGGTAAAGATGTTGACGAGGCCCGTTCCCGACACCAGTCGCTCCCAGCTCACGTGCCCGAAGCGCTCGTGCAGGTGGAGGAAGAGCCGGGCCTGCTCCTCGTTCTGCGGAGCAAAGTCTGCATGTCCCCCTTCACTGGCCAGAACGTGATGCACGCCTTTCTGCCAGATCACCATGGCCTCGCCAAGTCCGGTGCCTGCGCCCAGGATGCCGATCGGTGCGGAACGGTCGCGCTGGCCACGTTGCAGCGAGACCAGGTCCCCTTCGCCCAGCAGGGGAACGCCCAGCGCTACGGCATAGAAATCATTCACCAGCGAGAGTCGGGGAATCCCGAACACTCGCCCAAGGTCGTCCGCATCGATCGCCCAGGGGAGGTTGGTGACGTTCGCGCGTCTCCCGATGACAGGACCCGCGACCGCGAAACAGGCGGCATCAACGGTTCCCGGGATGGTCCGGATGAAGTGGCGAAGAAGATCGTCGAAGGTCGCATGCTCGCCGCTCGCGTAACGCGCGGTGGCGGAGATCGCCCCATCGTCCTCGACGCAGCGCAGCAGCGTCTTCGTTCCGCCCACATCGCCTGCCAGAT
>JANMSA010000118.1:0-13148 GCA_031388865.1 Acidobacteriota bacterium
TTCACACTCGAGTACGTGAAGGACAAGCCATGGAGCGGCTATAACTGGTACCAGGGAAACTACACCAGTCTCATTCAGTGCGTCTGGCTGCTTCTGCTCCTGCCAACCGCCAACTGCCAACCGCTACTGAAGGTTGGAGGGCAGCATCGGCTTCGACAGCAGTTCCCGAAACGCAGCCCAGCGATCTGGACTCTTCTCGATGTGGGCGCGTACGAGGTCCTGACCGAGCGTGTAGTTGATGACGTAGCTGCGGTAGCGTTCTGCGAACTTGAGCGACTGCTCCGCGCGCTCTGGGGTCGACAGCGCGTAGCGCGCCAGCCAAACGCCTGCCTCTTCGCGCGTCAGCGTGCCGTCGAGATACCGGCGGGGCATTTCGCTCCGCGCGTAGGACAGCTGTCCCATGAGCTGAAGAAAACGTTCGTATCTCGCGGCATCCGCGGGATCGAAGCCAGCCAGTGCAAAGAGGACATCGCGATGAAAGCGCATGCGCTCCTCGCCTGGGAAGGCCATGACCAGTCCGTAGTTCCCGGTTCCTTCGGCGATCAGTGACTGCGGGCTGTTCAGCGGATAGACCGAGTATTCGACCCAGCCGCGATCGCGCACCAGGTTCTTCTCGAGGAGCACGTTGTAGGTGTGATGGCCTGGGTAGCCCTCGTGGCAGGCCAGGTCGAGTGCGCGCTCGATTCCCATCGGCAGGTCCGTGTTGATCTGAATGAGACTGGTGTAGTTTCCCTGGTACCAGTTATAGCCGCTCCATGGCTTGTCCTTCACGTACTCGAGTGTGAATTTCTCGCCGGGCGGCAACTCGATGTGACGAAGCGTGCGGGCACGGCATTCGTCCAGTGCCGCACGCATGACCCTGTCGATCCGGTCCGCCGGAACGTAGAACCGGCTGCGGAACGTCTCCACCCGCTCCGCGAGCGGCGCGGTTCCCGGCAGCTCCTTCTCCAGGTCACCCAGCGCTTTCGCGAAGAACGCGTCTTCGAGTCGCGCGGGCTTTGCGCCGTACAGGCGCCGGGCCTCTTCCTCGAAGGAGAACTTTTCCCCCTGCAGCATCTCCGTCTTCGTGACCAGCGCGCCGAGTTGTTCGATGAGGTAGTTGCGACGAAGCGCGAGCATCGCGTCGCGCGGCACGGCCACGCCCTTCACATCCGCAAGCAGGGCCGTTGCTTGAGCGTGAATCGCATCGAGGCTCTTCTTGTCCTTCTTCACCGCGTCGCGCCACTCCGGCGGCCCGTAATACGCGTCGACCCAGTCGGCATCGTGCTCGCCCAGCGCCAGCGCGAGCGTCACATACGAGATGGCCTGCGCATCGAGAGATGGCGCGGGACGGTGGGCGCAGGCAGCGAAGAGGAACAGAATCATCACAACGACGCGAGCTCTCATACGGCGGTGAATCTTATACTCCGCCCATGCGACTGCGACGGTTCACGCTGGGAGTGCCCTGTCTTACCGCGGCGGCGGCGTTCGCCGATCCAGTAGCGGACGCGCGTGCGGATGTCAGAGCCCTTGCTGCCTCCCTGAAGGTGCCTGGGATGTCCGTCGCCGTTGCTGTCGACGGCAGGATCGTCTGGGCGGAGGGGTTCGGACTGGCGACCTCGAGCAGAATGTTCCCGTGGCAGTGCTCACCAACATGCTGGTGCGGTTCGGTGAAGAGGAAGTACTCTCCCTCGCGCGCCGCTTCGTCCGTGGACCGCGCAATTCAACTTCAGGAGCTTTCCGATGAAAACGTTTCTCGCAATGATCGTCGTGGCATTGCTGCCCGTGGCGGCTCTAGCCGACGACGGCATGTGGATGCCTCAGCAGGTTCCCGCCCTCGGTGAAGAACTGAAGAAGCTGGGGCTGCAGATGGACCCGAAACAGTTCGCCGATCTGACCGCGTTTCCCATGGGCGCGATCGTGAGCCTCGGGGGATGCAGTGCCTCCTTCGTCTCGCCCGAGGGGCTGGTGGCGACGAATCATCATTGCGTCGCGGGTGCGCTTCAGTACAACTCCACGCCCGCGAACGACATCCTGCGCAACGGGTTCGTGGCGCGCGAGCGCGGGCAGGAGATCCAGGCCACGCCGGACTCGCGCATCTACGTCACCACCAACATCGAGGATGTGACCAAGCAGATCCTCGCGGCTTTTCCGGCGAAGACCACCGACGCCGACCGCGCCAAGACCATCACGCGCCGCCGGCGGGAAATGATCAACGCGTGCGAGCAGGGCGGGGGCAAGCGCTGCCTGGTGTCGTCCTTTTTCGAAGGCGCGCAGTATCAGAAGATGACGCAGATGGAGATTCGCGATGTCCGCCTGGTCTACGCGCCGGCCCTCGGCGTCGGGAACTTCGGAGACGAGGTCGACAACTGGATGTGGCCGCGCCACACGGGAGATTTCTCGTTCTATCGCGCTTACGTTGGTCCTGACGGCAAGCCCGCGGACTTCTCCAAAGCGAACGTGCCGTACAAGCCGAAGCACTGGCTGAAGATCTCCACGCGCGACCTCGACGAGGAGGACCTGGTGATGGTCATCGGCTCCCCCGGCACCACGCATCGCCACGAGACTCCGGCGGAAGTGACGGGTGCGTTCGAGTACGAGTTGCCGACGGACATCCGTTACCGGACCATGCTCCGGGACGTGCTGCAGGAACGGGGGAAGAACGATCGCGACATCGCCCTGAAGAACGCCAGCAGGATCTCCGGACACGAGAACTACCTCAAGAAGCACACGGGCACGATGGAAGCGTTCAAGCGCGCGGGCACGGTCGCGGCGAAACAGAAGGACGACGCGGCGAATCGTGCCCAACTCGATCCGAAGCTCTCGGCCTCGTATACGACCGCCCGCACGGAGCTCGACAGGATCCTCGCCGCCAAACGCGCGAGCCGCGAGCGCGACACCGTTTTCGTATGGCTCTACAGCGCGTCTCCCATGTTGGCGCAAGCGAACAATCTGTACCGGTTGAGCGTTGAGAAGACGAAGAATGATCTCGATCGTGCCGAGGAGTACACGGAGCGGAATCGGGCGAGGCTGCAGCAGTCGCTGACACGCAATCGCCGGAACTTCGAACCGGGTAGCGATCGGGCCGGTTTGCGCCTGTTCCTCCTCGAGGCGGCAAAGCTTCCCGCGGATCAGCGCCTTGCGCCCGTCGATCAGGCGATGGCGAGCGTTGCCGGGACGACGCCGGAGGCAAAGGCGGACGCGCTCCTCGACCGCATCTACGCCTCGACTTCGATCGGGAACGTGGACGCGGAAGGGAAGATGTTCGCGGAATCGACAGCGCAACTGAACGCGCGCAAAGACTCGCTGATGGACTTCGCTGCGTCGCTGCGTCCGTTCGCGTAGAAGCTCGACCAGGAGAAGACCGCGCGCGACGGCGCGATGTCGCGTCTGCGACCAGCGACGCTGGAGGCGCTGCGCGCAGCACGTGGCGGCCGGCTCTACCCGGACGCGAACGGCACGCTCCGTTTCGGCTTTGGACAGGTGCAGGGATACAAACCGCGCAACGGGGTCTGGTATGAGGCGCAGACCGACGTCCGCGGGGTGCTGGAGAAGGAGACCGGCGAGGAGCCGTTCGCGTCACCCGCGAAACTGCTCGAGCGTGCCGGCAAGCGGGAGTTCGGCACGTACGCCGACCCTGACCGCAACATTCTCCCGGTCGCCTTCATCTCGACCAATGTCGTCACCAACGGCAGTTCCGGCTCGGCCACGCTCAACGCGTGGGGTGAGCTTTGCGGTCTGGCGTTCGACTCCAACTGGGAAGGGGTGGGCTCCGACTATCTCGTGGAAGGCGACATCACCCGCACCATCCACGCAGATTCCCGCTACATGCTCTGGGTCATGGACGCGGTGGACGATGCGGACAATCTCCTTCGCGAGATGGGGATCGAGCCGCAGCTGTAGTTCTCGGTTGCTCGTTGCTGATTGCTGGTTGCTGGTCGTTTGTGAGTGCTGGGGGTTCCAGGCGTCGCAGTTGTCAGTTATCAGTTGTCGGTTGTCTGGGACTCCCGTTCCGAACGGTAGCGACCGTGCACGAGTCTTTCAGAACACGGTCGGTTTGTCCGGGATGAGGGTGATCACGGTGATCGCCCTTCCTTCGGAATCACGATCTTGTATTTCGACGACACTTTTGTTCGCGCCTGAATCGTAAGCCGTTTCGGCGCATTTGCGGGGAGCTCCAGACACCCACCCCGAAATGACGAGGGGTGCGTTACCGTTCTCGTCGGCCAGAGTCCTCTGGAGGTTGAATGCGGGTTGGAAGAAATGAAGCGTGCCCCTGCGGGAGCGGGAAGAAGTTCAAGAGCTGCTGCGAGGGGAAGCCGCGTACGTCGCGGGGGCTGTTGCTGCTTCTCGCCACGATCGGAGTCCTGGCTCTGGTGGGACTGGGATCCTTCATCGCTGGCTCCCGCGCCAGGAAGACGACTCTTGCGGGCAGCGCGCCGGGCGCCGCCGCCCCTCGCGCGAATACGCCGCAGCCAGGGCCCGCACCGGCCGGCAAAGCCTGGTCGCAGGAGCATGGCCACTGGCATGACGCAGCACCGAACGCCGGCGGCAGACCTCCCGCAGCGGCGGAGCCGCAGGTGCAGAGTCCGACGACACCGCAGCCACAGCCTCCTGGACCTGTGCCCGCAGGCAAGGTCTGGTCAACCGAGCATGGGCACTGGCACGACGCGCCGCGTTAGCGGCTGTGCCGCTGAGCTTGGAATGCGAACGCCCCTCGGATGCTTCGCATAGCATAGCCGCGGCCGCTGCAGGCCGCACTCGTCAATGACCAACCCCCATTTCTCACAGCCTTTCGTCGCGAGACAGCCGAGAGTGGCCTGGATGCGAGGCGCGCGGCGATTTCGCGACGAAGGCATAGTGGACACTATGTCGAGGAGCGAAATCGTCGTGCAACGAAGCAGCAGGCCGCGATCGGCCGCTCGCATCAGAAGGGCTGTGAGAAATGCGGGCTAAGCGCTCTCGCATCAAAGACTTCTTCTGGCGGCACTCCGCCGGGCTCGCCTTCCTGGTGATGGTGGTTTTCGTGGCCTGCATCGGCTACGTCGGCTACACCTATGTCGTCATCACGAAGAAGTTCGACTCGGCGACGATCTGGGATCTGCCCAGCCGTGTTTACTCCGATCACACGGCCATCGTTGCCGGCGTCCGCTTTCCGCGCGCTCTGCTCGAACCCAAGCTGAACCACGTCGGCTATCGCGAGGTCAAAGGTCGCGTCGAGAACCCCGGGGAGTACCGATACCTCGGGGACGACCTGGAGATCTTTCTCAACAACTTCGAGTACCCGGACATGGAGTTCCACGCCATGCCCGTGCTCGTGGACATGAACGGCGGGACCGTTCGTACGATCAAGCGCCTCACCGACGGCATCACCCTCCGCGGAGTGCGCATCGAGCCGGAGCTGATCACTTCCATCTACGACAATCAGATGGAAGACCGTGTTCCGGTCAAGCTCGCCGCTGCACCGAAGGTTCTCATCGACGCGATCATCGCCACAGAGGACCGCAGTTTCTACAGCCATGAAGGGATCTCTCTGCGCGGGATCTTCCGCGCGGTGGTGACAGACCTCCGCAGCAAGTCGCTTGCAGCCGGAGGCTCCACGCTCACCCAGCAGCTCATCAAGAACCTCTACCTCGACTCGAGGCGCACGTTCCGTCGCAAAGCGCAGGAAGCGGTCATGGCCCTGCTGTTGGAGATGCGCTACTCCAAGGAGCACATTCTCGAGGCCTACCTCAACGAGATCTACCTCGGACAGAACGGCAGCGTGCAGATCGTCGGAGTGGAGCAGGCTTCGCAGGTGTATTTCGGGAAGAAGGTCACGTACCTGACGCTCTCCGAGGCGGCCACGCTGGCGGGGATGATCCGCTCGCCGAACGTTCTTTCTCCTCTGAAGTATCCGGAGCGCGCGAAACCTCGCCGCGACACAGTGCTGGCTCTGATGCGCGACCAGCGCAAGATCACGGAGCGGGAGTACTCCGAGACCGTGGCGTCGCCGCTGTCGGTCACGCGCTTTCCGAAAACTTCGCGCAGCGCGCCGTTTTTCGTCGACCTCGTGCTCAAGCAGCTTCGCGAGACCTACCCGGAGACGCAGCTCAAGACCGAGGGGTTGCGCATCTTCACGACTCTCGACACGATCATGCAGCGGTCCGCCGAAGAGGCGCTCGACAACGGCATCGCCAATCTCGGCAAGAAGTACAAGCACATCCGGACTTCCGCGACGCCGCTCGAAGGCGTCGTGCTGACCATCCAGCCGGGTACCGGCTATGTGAAGGCGCTCGTCGGGGGTCGCAACTACTCGACGACTCAATTCAATCGCGCCATTCAGGCGCGGCGGCAGCCCGGGTCGCTGTTCAAGCCGTTCGTCTATGTAACAGGGATGGATCCCTCGCGAGGCGCGCAGGTGATCACCGCCTCGACGCTTCTCGACGACTCCCCGATCACCGTCAAGGCGGGATCCGCGGACTGGAAGCCGCAGAACTACGATAACCGCTTTCACGGCAGGGTGAGCGTCCGGGAGGCGCTGGCCCACTCATACAACATCCCCGCGGTTCGCGCTGCGATCGACGCGGGCGTGCCGAACGTCATCCGCACGGCGTCGAATATCGGAGTGGAGAGCAAGCTTCAGCCGTACCCTTCGGTGTCGCTGGGCTCGTTCGAGGTCACGCCGCTGGAGATCGCCTACGCCTACTCGGTCTTCGCCAATCTCGGCGTGAAGGCCGAGCCGGTGTCGATCCTGGCCGTCGTCACGCGAGACGGCCAGGTGAAAGAAACGCGCGAGGTGAAGATGAAGCGCGTGGCGCCGGCGTCCGTGACCTATGTCATGAATACCATGTTGAAGGACGTGCTGAACTACGGGACCGCCGGTCGCGTGCGCTCGCTCGGATTCAAGCACGCGTATGCCGGCAAGACCGGCACGACCAACAACTATCGTGACGCCTGGTTCGTCGGCTATTCGCCGAAGATCCTGTCGCTGGTCTGGGTGGGCTACGACGACGGGCACAGCGTCCGTCTCGCAGGCGGCGATGCCTGCGTCCCGATCTGGGCGCGTCACATGAACCGGATCGACGGCTTGATCGCGGACGTGGACTGGAAACGCCCCGATGACGTCACCGAGCGGGAGATCGATCCTGTATCGGGGATGCTGGCCACCCCATACTGCCCCGGTACGCGAGCTGAGGTGTACGTGGCGGAGACCGAGCCTGATGCGGTGTGCGCCTTGCACGCAGGCAGTGGCGAGCCCAGCCCTTACTGGCCCGAGCCGCCGGCTTACGAGGACGCCCTCGCGCGTCCGGACGGCGGAGTGGACCCGGCGGCCGAGGCTCAGCGCCGCGCCGAAGAGGACCGGAAGCGGGCAGCGAAGCAGCGCGAGAGCTCCATGAAACGGCTGCTGAGAAGAATCTTCGGCGATGGATAGGAGTCTGCGGCGCGGGGTCTGGTCGACCGGGTGCGAAAGCCGCAAAGCCCTCCGCGGCGCTTCCCGCGGACCCGTCGTACACTGCGATTCCTGAAATGACGACTGCCCCTCTCGAAAGTACCGGTGCCGCCGGCGTCATCGGGCGATTCCGCGTCCGCGCGGATGAGGCATTTCTGTACGTCGGCGGCCTGACCGATCTGGCACGCCAGACCTTGCAGCAGTTGCGGCGCGGTCCGCTGGAGAAACCGCTGGTCATGGCGCAGCTGGACCAGATCGGCGTGCGCTCGCTGTCCATCGTGATCATCACATCGGCATTCATCGGGATGGTGCTGGCGCTGCAGACCGCGTATGCGTTGCAGGACTTCGGCGGCAAGCTCTTCGTCGGCATGATCGTGTCGCTGTCGCTCGTGCGCGAGCTCGCACCGGTGCTGATGTCGCTCATGGTGGGTGGCCGCGTCGGAGCGGGCATGACCGCGGAGCTCGGCACGATGAAAGTGACCGAGCAGATCGACGCATTGCGCGCACTGGCGACCAATCCTGTGCGTAAGCTCGTCGTGCCGCGCGTCGTCGCGACGACGCTCATTTTCCCCCTGTTGACGGTGATCTCGATCTGCCTGGGCATCCTCGGCGGCCTTCTCATCGCGGTGACGAGCCTGGACCTGACCGCGAACTATTACCTGCGCAGCGTCATCGAGACCGTGAAGTACAACGACCTCGCCTCGGGGATCTTCAAGACCGTCTTTTTCGGCTTCGCGATCTCGTTGATCGGCTGCTACAACGGGTTGCAGACCAGTGGCGGTGCGGACGGTGTCGGTCGCGCGACGACGTCCACTGTGGTCACGGGAGCCATCACCGTTCTGATCATGGACTTTTTCCTCACGAAGTTGTTTCTACTCCTGTTCTGATGACCGACCTCGCCATCACTGTGCCCGGGGCCGAGAGGGGAACTGCGGAACGCCGTAGTCACCCCAGGGATCCGTTCGTCGAGTTTCAGGACGTTCACAAGGCGTATGGGAAGAAGCAGGTCCTGCGCGGGGCCACAGTCAAGGTCTTTCGCGGCGAGGTGCTGATCATCATGGGCGGCTCTGGCACCGGCAAGTCGGTCACGCTGCGGCACATGCTCGGTCTCGAGGCGCCGGATTCCGGACGGGTCATCGTCGAGGAAGAGGACATCACCGACCTGCCCGAGGAAGAGCTGTATCGGGTGCGCAAGAAGTTCGGGATGCTCTTCCAGAGCGCGGCACTGTTCGACTCCATGAACGTATTCGAGAACATCGCCTTTCCGCTGCGGGAGCACACGGAGATGAGTGAGGACGAGATCGGCCGTGCCGTGAAGGAGAAGCTGGAGCTCGTGAACCTGCCCAACACCGAGCTCCTGATGCCGACCGATCTTTCCGGAGGGATGCGCAAGCGCGTCGGGCTGGCCCGCTCGATCGTGCTCGACCCGAAAGTGATTCTCTACGACGAGCCGACCACCGGTCTCGATCCCATCACCGCGCAGACCATCAACGAGCTGATCATCGACCTGCAGGCAAAGCTCAACGTGACGTCCGTCGTCGTCACTCACGACATCCACTCCGCATTCTCGGTGGGCGACCGGGTCGCCTTCCTCCACGAGGGCATCTTCGAATGGGTGGGATCGATGGACGATGCCCGCGACTCCGATCACGCGCGGTTGCGCGAGTTTCTGAAGGCGAGCGCAGTCGTAGCGGCGCAGCCGAGCAAATGACCTATGGCCAAGACTAAAGAACGCAATTCCATCCGGGTCGGTCTTCTCGTGACCGTCTCCCTCTTCCTGCTGATGCTGTTCCTCTTCTTCATCGGGTCGGAGCAGAAGATTTTCGCCCGTAAGAATGAATACGAGGTGAGGCTGTCGAACGTGACCGGCCTTGCCGAAGGCAATCCCGTGAAGATGTCCGGCGTGTCCATCGGCGTCATCCGGGACATCAAACTGCCCTTTGATCCCAAGCAGAAGCAGGTCGAGATTCTGCTGATGATCGACCGCAAATTCTCGGAACGGATCCGAGGCGACTCGCGGGTACGTCTCAAGAAGCTCGGCCTTCTGACGGGCGACAGCTTCCTGGACATCACGCCCGGCTCGCCGCGCTTCGCAGCGTTGGAGCCGGGCTCGCTGATCCCCGCCCAGCGCCAGGCGGACGTCGAGGCGCTGCTCTCCTCGGGCGAAGACCTGGTCGACAACTTCGTGCAGATCTCATACTCGCTCAAGAGCATTCTGCAGCGCATCGATCGCGGCGAAGGTCTCATCGGCGAACTGACCACGGCGCCGGAGACCAAGCAGCGGCTCACCGATACGGTGCTGACCACGCTCAACAAGACCAACGCCGCGCTCGCACACATCGAAAGCGGCAACGGCGTGCTGGGCAAGCTGATCTACGACGACGCCTACGGCCGCGAGCTCACCGTCTCCCTCGGCAGCGCCGCGAAGTCGCTGGAGAGCATCACCGGCACCGTCGAGAGAGGCTTCGCGACGAACGAGGGGCTCGTGCCGGCGCTGATGAACGATCCGGCCGCGAAGACGCGGGTCTACGAAGTCGTCGAGAACCTTCGGGTGACGTCGGCGAACCTGGCCGCGTTCACCGCGGCCGCGCAGAAAGGCGAGGGGCTGGTCCCCCGTCTGCTCAACGACAAGGCCTACGGTGATGAGGCGCTCACGGAGTTCACCACGCTGGTGCGGCAGCTCAATGTCGTCGTCGCGAAGATCAACAACGGCGAGGGGACGGCCGGAAAGCTGATCAGCGATCCGGCGGTATACGAGTCTGTAAACGACATCCTCATCGGGATCAACGAGTCGAAGCTGCTGCGCTGGCTGATCCGTAACCGGCAGCAGTCCGGAATCGACAAACGCGTCGAGCAGCAGGAGAAGGTTCCGGGCACTCCGCCGGCGCCCGAGCAGCCACCCGCCCCCGATGTGAAGCCGCAGGCGCTTCCGCCCGAAGTACTGGAGCTTCCGCCAACGAGCACGGATACGACGGGGACCTGACCGGAGTAGGCAGTACGCAGTAGGCAGTAAGCAGGAGATGAAGCGAGTACCGCCGCGCTGGCTTCGGCCTTTGACTCTGCTCCTGCGCACTGCCTCCTGCGCACTGCCGACTGCTGGTACCATGCGCCGCCGTAATCAACCGTTCCCTGGGAGGGGATCTAAGTGGAGATCGCTGTCATCGGAACCGGATACGTCGGTCTCGTCACTGGCGCCGGGCTGGCGGACTTTGGCAATGACGTCATCTGTGCTGACGTCGATGCCGGAAAAATCGAGGCGCTCAACAACGGAGCCATTCCGATTTACGAGCCCGGCCTGGACAATCTGGTCAGCAAAAATGTCAGCGAGGGGCGCCTCCGGTTCACCACCGACCTCGGCGAGGCCATCCGTACCGCACGCGCAATCTTCATCGCAGTCGGCACACCCCCGAAGCGCGACGGATCCGCTGACCTCCGGCATGTGGAAGCAGTTGCGCACTCCATCGCCGAGCACATGGACGGCCCGAAAGTCATCATCACCAAGTCCACCGTGCCGATCGGGACGGGCAAGATGATCGCGGGCATCATCGAGGCTCACGGCAGCGGACATAAGGCGTCCATCGTGTCGAATCCGGAGTTCCTGCGCGAAGGCTCCGCCATCGAAGACTTCATGAAGCCCGACCGCATCGTGATCGGCGTGTCCGACGACGAAGCGGCGGACATGATGAGAGAGATCTACGCACCCCTGCACTCTCTGGAGATCCCATTTGTCGTGACGAATGTCGAGTCCTCTGAGCTGATCAAGTACGCGGCAAACGGCTTCCTGGCCACGAAGATCACCTTCATCAACGAGATAGCGGTCATCTGCGAGAAGGTCGGGGCCAACGTCCACGACGTCGCCATCGGGATGGGCCTGGACTCCCGCATCGGTCCAAAGTTTCTCCAGGCCGGGCCGGGCTTCGGCGGATCGTGTTTTCCGAAGGACACGGCCTCCATGGCCGACATCGCCCGCCGCAACGGCTATGAGTTCCAGATCATGGAGGCGGTCCTGCGCGTGAACGAGGCCGTGAAGTCCCGCATGATCGAGAAAGTGCTCAACGCCCTCGGCGGAGACGCAGACGGCAAGATCATTGCGATGCTCGGCCTGGCGTTCAAGCCGGAGACTGACGATATGCGAGATTCCCCGACCATCCCCATCATCAAAGGCCTGCAGGAACGCGGGGCCTCGATCCGTGCGTACGATCCGCAGGGCATGGAGAACGCGAAGAAGATCTTCGAGGACGTCACGTATTGCGATGACGCGTACACGACGGCCGAAGGGGCGGACGCGCTCGTGCTGGCCACGGAGTGGAACGAGTTCCGGGCGCTCAACTTCGAGCGCATTCGCAAGGCGTTGCGCCAGCCCCTCCTGATCGACCTGCGCAACGTTTACGATCCGCATCGCATGGCGGCGCTCGGTTTCACCTACACCTCGGTCGGCCGCGTCGACCGGCGGAAGAGCGTGCGCTGATGGGACGCGCACTCATCACCGGCGGCGCCGGCTTCCTTGGATCGCATCTCTGCGAGCTGTTTCTCGCGCGCGGGCATGAAGTGATCTGTATGGACAACTTCATCACCGGCTCGCCGACCAACATCAAGCACCTCTTCGGGCAGGACGGTTTTTCGTTCATCAAGCAGGACGTCACCGACTACATCCACATCGACGGGCCGCTGGACTTCGTGCTCCACTTTGCGTCGCCGGCCAGTCCCATCGACTATCTCGAGAAGCCGATCCAGACGCTGAAGGTTGGCTCGCTCGGGACGCACAAGACTCTCGGAGTCGCCAAGGACAAGAACGCGCGGTACCTCCTCGCGTCGACGTCTGAGACCTACGGCGATCCGCTCGTGCATCCCCAGCGCGAAGACTACTGGGGCAACGTGAACTGCGTCGGCCCGCGCGGCGTGTACGATGAAGCCAAACGCTTCGCCGAGGCCATGACCATGGCCTATCACCGCTTCCATGGGGTGGAGACGCGCATCGTGAGGATCTTCAACACCTATGGAGAGCGGATGCGCGTCAAGGACGGCCGCGTCGTGCCCGCGTTCATTTCGCAGGCGCTACGCGACGAGCCGCTGACCGTCTTCGGCGACGGCTCGCAGACCCGCTCCTTCTGCTACGTCTCCGATCTCATCGAAGGCATCTATCGGCTGCTCATGTCGGACGAGGTGAATCCGACGAACATCGGCAACCCCGCCGAGATGACCGTGCTCCAGTTCGCCGAAGCCATCAAGCGGCTGACCGGTACCAGCGCGCCGATCGAGTTCCGCCCGCTGCCCGAAGATGACCCGAAGATCCGCCGCCCCGACATCACCAAGGCGCGCACGCTCCTCGGATGGGAGCCGAAAGTGCCACTCGAAGAAGGCATCGGCCGCACCATCGAGTACTTCCGCACCGTCGTCGTCTAATTCCACTCGGTTCGTCATTCGCCAACCGAACGATCCCGCCGAAAGGGTCCCCCTCATCCGCCTTCGGCACCTTCTCCCCCGGCCCGGGGGAGAAGGGTCTCGTGGGGAGGGTGCAGTCGAGAGCGTGCGGCTCTGATCCCAGGCCAAGGGGGCGAAGGGTCTAGTGGGGAGGCTCTCGTCATGAGTTCGTTCGAGAGCCTTCTCCCCCGGCGGGGGGAGAAGGTGGTGTGCCGAGCATGTTCGACAGCTCGGAAGTGAAAGTCTTCTACCCAACCTGATGGAGGTGAAGGGTTAGCGAAGCGCAAGGAGGAAGCCGTGAGGCCAGTCTGAAAGA
>JANMSA010000123.1:0-2652 GCA_031388865.1 Acidobacteriota bacterium
CGGTGGCGAAGCCTTTGCCGTCCATGCCGATATATTTGCCAGCGGTGACATCGACCAGCTCGTAACGAGTGAAATGCTGGCCGTCCGGGCCGAGGTAGGTGGCGATCTGTTCCCCGGGAACGACCATGGGGTCTTCTTCGAGACGCCAGCCCTTGGCCTCCTGGTGGCGGGGGAGGAACTGCAGGCTCGGCGAGTCGATGATGGTGAAGTCGATCTCTGGCTGCGCCTCGACAGCGGGAATGGCTTTCTTGTCGCTCCCTCCGCACGCCGCTCCGAAGATGACCAGCAGCGTCAGAGCGAGCGTAGAAAGTCGATGGTCACGCGCAGCCCCGCGCCGTTGGCGCCCCGCGCCTCGCGTGGTGTCTCGCTCTCCGCGTACGCGGTCCCTGCTATGTCCAGATGCGCCCATGACGGACAATCGACGAACTCCTTCAGAAAGACTGCCGCGGTGATCGCGCCGCCCCACCGGCCGCCCGAATTCTTCATATCCGCCCATTCGCTGCGGATCAGCTCTTTGTATTCGTCCCAGGCAGGAAGTCTCCAGAGGCGTTCTCCGACGCGCTCACCCGACTCAATCAACTTTTGGGCCAGCTCGTCATCGTTGCTGAAGAGCCCTGCCGCCTCGCTCCCCAGGGCGACCACGCACGCGCCCGTGAGGGTTGCGTAGTCGAGGATGTGGTCGGGCTTCAGCTGCGACGCGTAGTGCAACGCGTCCGCGAGGATCATCCGCCCCTCGGCATCCGTGTTCACGATCTCCACGGTCTTGCCATTCATCATCATGATGATCTCTCCCGGCTTGTAGGCGCTGCCGCTGGGGAGGTTGTCGGTCGCGGCGAAGATGCCCGTCAGTTTCACGGGGAGCGCGAGCTTCGCCGCGGCCTCCATGATCCCGATGACCGCCGCCGCTCCGCACATGTCGAACTTCATCTCCTCCATCTTCTCGGCGGGCTTGATGGAGATACCTCCGGAGTCGAAGGTGATGCCTTTGCCGACCAGCGCTACGTGCTTTTTCGCCTTGCGCGGTGCGTACTCCATGACCACGAAGCGGGGCTCTTCGGCCGAGCCGCGGTTGACGGCGAGCAGGCCGCCCATCTTCATCCGCTCGATCTCGCGCTTCCCGTAGACGGTGCACTTCACACCGATGCGCTTCGCCACTTCTTCCGCGCGGCTGGCCAGCTCCGAAGGTGTGATGACGTTCGCCGGTGCGTTGCCGAGATCGCGCACGGTCTGGATGGCTTCGCTGAGAGCGCGGGCGGTGGCGGTGGCCTTTTTGCCGTCCACCTCAGCCGCGATGACGCTGCCGCGGATGGCGATGCGCTTCTGCTCTTTCTTGACGGTGATGAAGGAGTCGTACTTGTAGTCACTCTGCGCGAGCGCGTCCGCGACGGCCAGAGCCGTCTGTTCGGCATCCATTCGCGGGAGCGTGTAGGGGAAGAGCAGGGCGATGTTCGCATCGCGATGCTTCTGCGCCGTCCTCCCCGCTGCGGTGATCGCGCAACGCACGCCGCGATGGCTCAGCGCTTCAAATTTGCCGAGGCCGATCAGCGTGATCTTGCGCGGCTCGCCCGCGAGGATGGTGATCGATTCGTCCGCGCGCCCTTCGAACTTCGAGTCGCGAAGCGCGTTCTTCACCACCTCCGGCAGAACAACGTCCTGGTTTTCCTCGGTCAGCAGGACGAAAAGGTGATCGGTCTTGGACAGCTTCGGTTCACGGACGACGTCGATCTGCATGCGAGCGCATCATAGCAGCGCGCTTCGCGGTTGCTGGTTCCTGACGGTTCTCGCGCGTTCGAGTGTGTTCCTGATCCTCTGGAGGCGGCTCGATCGAGCTGCGGAGAATCGTTCACCGCGCGGATCGAGGTGGACGCGCACGGTGTGGTCACAGAGTACGAGGGGTTCTGGGTTAGAGAGTGAAAGGCTCGTCGGCGTCGGTGTTCGTTTCGCGCGAAGGGGTCATGTTCTTCGTGAAAGCGAGCAGGAATCGCAAGTACTCGTCGGGATCCATCGCGTTGAATGCGCGCGCACGCTGCAGCGCGTCGTTGTCTGCTGCTGATACAGGAACATCGGTTTCGAATGTATCCAGCGGCTCAGCCTTCTTTTGCGATCGCATCGTAGAGCTCTAACAACCCGTGACGCTCATAGTAGTCCCGCACTGCGGCGCGGTCGACGCCGGGTACGTGGATGAGAATTCGGACGTCCTCACCCTCGAAGAGGGCGCGGTGAGGGAAGTTCTTCATCGCCAGCGCCTTCATCATCGCCAGATGCTCCGCGCTGGCGACCGGTGCCGTGGAGTCGCCCACCACCCGCTTGACCTCCGAGGCAGCGAAAATCTGCTCGGCGGTTCGCCCGGAGAGGTACATGAAGTCGATTCGTCCGAAACGCGGGTCGGCATGCAGATGGTTGGAGAACGAGTCGCTCGCGTAAAGGGTCTCGTAGCCGAGCCCCTCTGCATGAAGAATGATGCGTTCGCGCGAATGCAGATCCACGGCAATGTCGATGTCCCGTGTGAGGCGAGAGCCGCCCCAGGCATGAACCGCCAAGCCACCCACGATCGTGTAGCGCATCCCTTCGCGCTCGAAAAACTCCGCGAAAGTCCGCAACACCTCGTCGAATTGCACGCTCCGAGGATACCTCGGGCGCGCTTTGCCGCCC
>JANMSA010000133.1:0-6333 GCA_031388865.1 Acidobacteriota bacterium
CTGGAAGTGAAGGCGAAGACGGGAGTCGTGAGTAGTAAGACGGCGATCAGCGCGAGGCGCCGGCCGTCAGCGAGACCGCGCGAGGTTTGTCGGCAGGGATGACCTGCGCCTCGATCGCCTTGCGGATGTGCTTCGAGATGCGGTTGATGTAGTTGACTGTCTCGCGGAACGGCGGCACGCCGTCGTATTTCCATACATTTCCTTCGCCGGCGTTGTACGCCGCGACGGCCAGATCCGCGTTGCCGCCAAACTTCGTCAGGAGCCAGCGAAGATACCGCGTCCCCGCGTGAATGTTCTCTTCAGGATCAAACGAATTCGTGACACCGAAACGCTTCGCTGTGGCGGGCATCAGCTGCATCAGACCGCGCGCGCCCTTGTTCGAAACGATGCGCGGGTTGTAGTCCGATTCTGCCTTGATGACGGCAGAGACCAGCGCCGCGTCGACATCGAACCTGCGCGCAGCCGCGACGATGATGTCGTTGTACTTCGACTGCCAGATCGGCCCGCTGCTTTCCGTGAAGCCCCAGGACCGCTTGGGGAAGACCCCACCCTGTTCCTCAACGGCCTTCTTCACTTCCGCAACGACCTCAGCAGCTACGATCTCGTCGTCGACAATCCGCTCGATGCGGGCGATCGGCACGGACATCGTCCCGCCACCCTGCAGCGTCAGGTGGATGAGAGTGGATTCAACCGCGTACGTCTCGATCTTTTGAATGCGCCCGTCCGAGAAGACGGCAATGCTCGCGCTCGCCGCATGAGCGGTGGCGAACAGAGCGATGGCGAAGAAGGTACGCATGGTTGTGCTGTCTAACGACTCAACTAGGACGATTATGCCCCGCAAAGGTTCTCGGTTGGCGGTTGGCGGGTCGGTGGCTGGGTGCTGGGTGCTGGTTGCTGGTTGCTGGTTGCTGGTTGCTGGTTGCTGGTTGCTGGTTGCTGGTTGCTGGTTGCTGGTTGCTGGTTCGGTTGTCAGTTGTCGGTTGTCGATTGTCAGTTGTCAGTTCTCTGGGCCTGTTCGCCTGGGCGACAAGTTCTTTCGAGACAGGTGTGTGTGTGTGTCAGGCGGGGTGCCCCGGCCTCTCAGCCTGAGTTCCAGGCTTCGCAAGTGCCGCCCAGGCCCGAAGTCGCAGACAACCGACAACTGACAACCGACAACCAGTAACCAGCAACCAGCAACCAGCAACCAGCAACGCCAACCGCCAACCGCCAACCGAACAATCACGCCCTGGGATGAAAAGTGTCATACATCCGCTGCAGCCTAGCTCTCGACACGTGGGTGTAGATCTGCGTCGTGGAGATGTCCGCATGACCGAGCATCATCTGCACGGAGCGGAGATCGGCACCGTTCTCGAGGAGATGCGTCGCGAAGGAGTGCCTGAGGACATGCGGGGAGATCTGTGCCTTGATGCCCGCTTCGCGGGCGTAGCGGACGATCTTCATCCAGAACGACTGCCGGGACATCGGCCGTCCGAGACGGGAGAGGAACAGACCGGGATCCGAGTGCTTGTCCAGTGCGGGACGACCCTGCTCCATGTAACGCACGATCGCCCCTTTCGCGGTGTCGCCAAACGGCACGATGCGCTCCTTGGAGCCTTTGCCGATGGTGCGCAGAAAGCCCGCGTCGAGGATCACCTCGTCGATCCGCACCTTGATCAGCTCACTGACCCGAAGCCCTGTCGCGTAGAGCAACTCCAGCATCGCCGCATCGCGCAATCCCTCGGGCGTGGCCCGGTCCGGGGCGGCGAGAAGAGCTTCGACCTCCTCCGGGAGAATGGCCTTCGGCAGAGTCGACCAGAGCTTCGGGTTCTCGAGGTTCTCGGTGGGATCCGTCTTCAGATGGCGTTCCGCCACGAGGAACCGGAAGAGGCCACGGATGGCAGCCAGTGCCCGCGCCACCGAGCGCGCGGAAATGCCGGCTGTTCGCAGCGTCTGGAAGTAACGGACGATGTGAATCCGCTCGACACCGTCGACCTCGACCGTTGTGTCGCCGAGGTAATGACCGAAGTGGCGCAGGTCGATCGCGTATGCCGATAGAGAGTTTTTCGCGAGCCCCTTCTCCACCGAGAGATAGTCGAGAAAAATCGGCAGATACGTGACGAAGAACGCCGATCGCTCCGGCTTGTCGGGGTCCAGCGATCGAGGGTGGCTGCGCATCTGTCTGCAGTATGCAGGAGGCAGGAACTGGTTGCTCGTTGCTCGTTGCTGGTTTGGTTGCTGGTTGGTTGCTGGTTGCTGGTTGCTGGTTGTCGGTTGTCGGTTGTCGGTTGTCGGTTGTCAGTTGTCAGTTGTCAGTTGTCGGTTGTCTGCGACTTCCGACCTGGCGACACTTTGCGAGGCCCGAGGGCTCCAGCGGGGAGGCCGTCACCGACACCGAGACCTATCTCTCTCGAGTGTCGCCCAGGCGAAGAGGCTCAGACAACCGACAACCGATAACTGACAACCAGTTAACCAGCAGCTACCTCGAGGCCTCGTGCGCCACGACGTCCGCCATGTACGAGCTGCGCACGAACGGGCCTGAGAAGGCCGCGCGGAAACCGAGCTCCAGCGCAGTCGCGCGATACTCCTCGAACACGCCCGGCTCGATGTACTCCACGACGTCGAGTTTCTCGCGTTTTGGCTGCAGGTACTGGCCGATCGTCACGATCTCCACCTTCGCATGGACGAGGTGTTTCAGCACGTCCACCACTTCGTCGCGCCGTTCGCCGAGCCCCAGCATCATCCCGGACTTGGTGGTGACCGTCGGATCGACACTCTTCGCGTGACGGAGCACGCTCAGCGATCGTTCGAAGCGGGACCCGGGCCGCACGAAGTCGTACAGCCGCGGGACGGTCTCGACATTGTGATTGAAGTAGTCGGGCCGAGCCTCGACCACGGTTTGCACCGACGTCAGGTTCCCGCGAAAATCCGAGGTGAGAACTTCCACCGCCGCCTGAGGCAGCGCCTCGCGCAGGGCGCGAATCGTCTTCGCGAACTGGCCGGCTCCGCCGTCGTGCAGATCATCGCGTGTCACGCACGTCACGACGACGTGTTGCAGGCCGAGGCGGCGGGCGGTCTCCGCAACGGCAAGCGGCTCTTCGGACGACGGGGGTGCATAGGGACGTCCCGTCGTGACGTTGCAGAATCCGCACGAGCGTGTGCAGACGTCGCCCAGGATCATGAACGTCGCGGTGCCCCGCGAGAAACACTCCGTACGGTTGGGGCAGGCGAGAGACTCACAGACCGAGTGCAACTCGCGCTCGCGCAGAGTCGTCTTCATCTCGCGCAAGGATGAGAGATTGAGCTTCTTCTCGCGAATCCAATCGGGGAGTCTCTGGGTCATCCGCGCTGCATTCTCCTATGACGAAGCCTTGCTGGTTGCTGGTTGCTGGTTGCTGGTTGCTGGTTGCTGGTTGCTGGTTGCTGGTTGCTGGTTGCTGGTTGCTGGATGGTAATCGAGTAGCACGCTGTCAGACAGTCGCAAGACACGGGAGGGCGATGGCTCTGGTCAGTCACTGATCGCCTGCGCCTCCGATTGGGAGTCCACAAACAACCAGCAACCAGGAACCAGCAACCGCCGCGAAGACGGCAAGCACAAAAATGCCGCCCGAGGGCGGCATTGAGAGCACGATCGAAACGAGAGCGGTCAGTGGCAGACGGTGGCCGGCGCGCCGAGCGATTTCTCGATGCACTTGTGGATGAGCTTCTCTGCTTCCGGTTCCGGCATGTTCTTGACGATGGCGACCTCGGAAACGAGGAGATACTTCGCACGGTCGTACATCTTCTACTCGCGGAACGACAGGCTCTTCCGCTTCTGCACTTCGCTGAGGTTCTTGAGGACGTCGGCCACGTCTTCGAGCCGGCCCGTCTTCATCTTCTCGAGATTCTCGCGATAGCGGCCCTTCCAGTCGGTGTGGCTCTTGGCCGGCTTCTCTTCGAGCAACCCAAGAAGCCCCTTTACTTCCTTCTGCTGGTAGAGGCGGCGTAGTCCTACACGGTTCTCGTTGATGATCGGAACCATCAGCCGCGAATTGTTCGCAAGCAGCCGCAGGTGGTAGTAGCTGTCTCCAGGCGGCATGATCGTCGACTCGCCGATGTGTTCCACGACGGTGACGCCGTGGTTCGGGTAAACGAGCTTATCCCCGACCTTGAAACTGACTTTCATTGACGACAAGTGAGGCTCCTTTCGGAATCGGATTGCATTGAGGCGTACGGCAAGAGGGATGGGTATTCTACGCCACCGGACCACGATCGTCAAACCGCGCACCAGCAGCCCCCAGAGACCCCACTCCCTGCCTCCCGCCTACCTGCGCGAGCGGCGGATCAGTTGATGCAAGCGATCCATTCCTGCACGGCGCTCGCTCTCGCTTCCTGTCAGTAAATCCTCAATGGCCTGCAGCTCGGCCGTGATCTCCGGGGTTCGGGGAGCGGCGGGCTCTTCGCGAGGCGCAATCACAGTAGCGGTGCTGCCCGCCTGCACTCCGCCGGTCGTGCTTCGCAGCCGCTGCGCGGCGGTTCGGAGCGCCGCGAGGTCATTGCCCTCCAGCGCGCGCAGCACCGACTTCATGCTGGCGAGCGAGCTCGCATAGGGACTGTCGGCGTTGTCCACGATCCTGGCCTTGAGCAGCGTCAACACGACATTCGCGTATCCGCCCTTCGGATCGGCCGTCACCACGGTGCGCACGGTTGCCTGACGAGCGATCTGCGGCAGATCGACAGGCCGGAACTCTCCGGGCTGCAACCACTGCTTGACCTCGATGGTCTGTCGCTCGAGCTGCGTCGAGCGCTCGCCAAAGTACTCGAGGTCGACTCGCTCCACCCAGACCGGACGGTTCTTCCGCACGAGCAGCTTGCGCCCGGGTACCTCGATGAGAACGCGGTAAACCCACGCTCCCTTCAGCTCGACCGTCTCCATCTCATCCCTGCGTGGCTTGATGGAAAAGGAGTTGCTGATCCGCCCGGAGTCGAAGCGCTCGAACCCGGCGTACTCATAGCTGCCGTCAGCCCGCTTCCCTCGCAGGAGATCGATGTCTTCGTCGACGATCCGCTTCAAGAGATCCGAGGGCAGATCGCGCCTTGCGGCCTGCGCGACACGGTCCAGAGCGATCGCATCATCCGCAACGCGCTGAGCGACGACGACACTCTGCGCCTGCATCATCGGTGCGAGCAGTAGAAGACCCAGCAACATTCTCTTCATCGTTCCACTCCCAGTTCCGCCAGCACGCTCGTGCCGGCCAGTCCCGTCGCCGACAGCGAGAGCATCTCGCAGATCGTCGCGCCCAGGTCCGCAAATGTAGTGCGCGTGCCGAGGGGCCGCGCGCCTCGAATGCCCGGTCCGGCCACGATCAACGGTACGTACTCGCGCGTGTGATCGGTGGAGACGTCCGTCGGATCGCACCCGTGGTCGGCCGTGATGAAGACCAGGTCATTCTCGCGCAACGTCTCCAGGAGGTGCGCGAGCTCTCCGTCGAAGGACTCCAGCGCTCTGGCGTAGCCGATCGGATCGTTCCGATGGCCGTACTTCGAATCGAAGTCGACCAGGTTCGTGAAGATGAAATCGGCGCTCGACTCCCGTACGAGGTCCATGGTCCTGCGCATCCCGTCGGAGTTCGATTCCGTCCGGATCTCCGTTCCGATACCCACGCCGTCGAAGATGTCCGAGATCTTCCCCAGGCCGATCACCTCGCGTCCCGCGTTGTGCGCGCGCTCGAGGACGGTCTCGCCTGTGGGCCGCACCGAAAAGTCTTTGCGGTTCGCGGTGCGCTTGAAGTGTCCGGCACCGCTCCCGATGAACGGGCGCGCGATGATGCGTCCGACGTTGTGCTCCCCCCGCATCAACTCGCGCGCTGCCGCGCAGATGCTCCAGAGCTCTTCGACCGGAATGACGTCTTCATGCGCCGCGACCTGGAATACCGAATCGCCCGATGTGTAGACGATCGGCTCTCCCGTGCGCATGTGCTCCTCGCCCAGCTCGTCGAGGATGACTGTGCCGGAGGCTGGCCTGTTCCCGAGAGTACGCCGCCCGATCAGCCGCTCGTACTCCGCGATGATCTCGCGCGGAAAGCCGTTCGGATACGTACGGAACGGGTCCTCGACGATGAGGCCCATCATTTCCCAATGCCCGGTGGTCGTGTCCTTGCCCGCACTCCGTTCCGCCATGCGCCCGTACGCAGCCGTGGGCATGTCCGTCGTTGCAGGCGCCGGCAACGTATGCAGCAACCCGAGCCGCGTGAGCGTCGGCAGGTTGGGATGCTGCGACTCGAGGACGTGGCCGAGAGTGTTCGACCCCTCATCGCCAAACTCCGCCGCGTCGGGAAGCTCACCGACACCGAGGGAGTCGCAGACGATGACGATGGC
>JANMSA010000150.1:0-19456 GCA_031388865.1 Acidobacteriota bacterium
CAGTTGTCGGTTGTCAGTTGTCTGAGCCTCTTCGGCGATCGGAACGACCTCTGAGGAGACATGGAGGGCGCAGCGCTCGGGGCGAACACCCTGACAGACGATGCATCGCAGACAACTGACAACCGAGAACCGACAACCGAGGCGAAGCGAGCACCAGCCGCCAACCCTTCTGTTACCATCGGACCCGATGCTCGTCGCCCCCCTCTCCTCCGGTTCGGCCGGCAACGCCTACTGGTTCGAGAGCGACGGCACGGCCATCCTCGTCGACGCCGGAATCGGTCCTCGCGACACGAAGAAGCGCCTGGAGATCGTCGGTCGCGAGATCGAGAAACTCTCCGCCATCGTGATCACGCACGAGCACTACGATCACATCCGCGGTGCCGAGAAGATCGCGCGCAAGTACCAGGTCCCGATCTATCTCAGCAGCGGTACCCTTCACGCTTCCAAAATCGACACGAGTGAGACGAAGACCGTCGTCTTCGACAACGACTCTTCATTCGCGATCGGCGAGCTGCAGGTCCACGCTTGTAAGACCGTTCACGATGCAGCGGATCCGTCCTGCTTCGTGGTCGAGGCTCGCGACGGCACCCGCGTCGGGATCGCCAGCGATCTCGGCACCGTCAACAAGGAAGTGCTCACCCACCTCACCGGCTGCGATGGCCTGTTCTTCGAATCGAACCATGACCTGGACATGCTGCGGCTGGGCAGCTACCCATGGTCGCTGAAACGCCGGATCATGTCCCGTTTCGGCCACCTCTCCAACGACGATGCCCTGACCGCCGTGCAGCGCCTCCTCGGCGCTGAGCTCAAGACGCTCTGCATGATCCACCTCTCGCAGAAGAACAACCACGAATCCATCGTCCGCGAGATGTGTACCCGCCTCCTCCGACGCACGGGGGCCAGCATCGACTTCTCCATCGCCAGGCAGTTCGAGCCCACCGGCCTTTTCGACGTAGCTCGCCGGCGGGAACGGAAAGCGGCGCCCGGGCAGATGTCCCTGTTCTAGCCTTCTAGCCTTCGAGTCTTCGAGTCTTCGAGTGTGGAGTCTCACAGTCTCATTGGTTCACAGTCTCACAGTGACCACAGCCCCAACCCCTACAAGACTCTGAGACGATCAGCCTGTGAACCTTCTCGTCTACCCCACGCCCCCGGACTCGAAGACTCGTAGACTCCAAGACTCGTAGACTTGAAGACTTGAAGACTTGAAGACTCGTAGACTCGAAGGCCAGAAGACCAGAAGGCCAGAAGACCAGAAGCGCCGAACACCGATAGAATCCCCCCATGAAAGCAACGGTGACCGTCGAGCTGAAGCCCTCGGTGCTGGACCCGCAGGGGAGCGCCATTTCGCACTCGCTGAGCTCGCTCGGGTTCAATGGGGTGGAAGATGTCCGCGTCGGCAAGCTGTTCCGGATCACGCTTGCGGAAACAGGGCAGACACCGGAGGACGTCGAGTCTCAACTTCGTCAGATGTGCGAGCGGCTCCTTGCCAATCCCGTCATCGAGAAGTTCTCGTACACACTCGAGGATTCGTGACCTCGTCCTTCTCACGTTGCTCATCAGCGGGGCGATTCCTCTCTTCGGCGCTGATGCGCTGATCCCTGTCGGGACCCGCGACAAGAAAATTGTCCGTCGCTGGGCCCTCTCCGGCGAGCCACGTGGCGTCGCTGTCGGAACCGACGGGACGATTTACGTCGGTCTGGCGGAGTCGCAGACCGTGATCGCGGTCGATCCTGCGTCCGGCGCAATCAGGAACCGGGTCGTGCTCGATTCGGCGGACATCGCGGCGACCAAAGAGCTGGTTACTCTGCGCACCAATCCAGCGCGCACGCGCCTGTACATCGCCAACGGCAGCGACGAGTCGGCCGTGATCCTCTCACTCCCCGACCTCGCCGTCCTGCGTGAGATCACGATGGAAGGAGAGACGATCCGCGATGTCGTCCCCGATCCGAAAGGACGTTACGTTTACGTCCTCGGTCGCCGCGTGCACGTCTTCGACAAGGACGGCAAGACCAGGCTACGCTCGCTCCCGATCACCGACCCGATGGCCATCGCGGCAAGCGCGAGCGGCGCCCGCCTGGCGGTGTTCGCCACGGAGGACTACGGCAGCGCAAAGGCGACGTCCGTGGCGACCTTCGAGACCACCGGTTTCTCTCAGCTCGCGCGCGACCCGCTGCAGACCGACAAACGCGTCGAAGCGGCCATGTTCGCCGCCGGCGATCGCTCGCTGATCGCCTTCAGCCGCGACTCGCTCTTCGAAAGGATCTCCGGAGCGCGGTCCGCGAGCATCTCCAGCAACCGGGTCTGCCTGCCTCAGGGAAGCGGCCCGCAGGTCGCAACGCCGGCGTCGAGCGACAACACGCTGCTCGTCTACGCGGAACGACGCTGCAGCGCGAGCACCGCCTTCCCCGGTTCCCACCGCGGCGTGACGCCCGCTTCGCTGTATGGCATCAGTGCTTACGCGGTCGCGTATGACGCGAAGAGCAACTCCCTCGTGGTCACGGACCCCGCGGGCTTCCTCACGATCTACAACGTTCCGCGTGCCGCGATCTCTCAGTAAAGCGACACCCGCGATAAACTCCGGTCATGAAATTCGGCATCGTCGTCCTTCCCGGATCGAACTGCGATCACGACGCGCTGCACGTCGCCAAAGACGTCCTCGGCGAAGACGCCGAGGTGCTCTGGCACAAAGACACCGACCTCAAAAGCGCCGACTGCGTGGTCATCCCTGGCGGTTTTGCGTACGGCGACTATCTGCGCGCCGGCGCTCTCGCGAAGTTCGCTCCGATCATGACCTCGATCCGCCGACACGCGGATGCAGGCGGTCTGGTTCTTGGCATTTGCAACGGTTTTCAGGTACTGACCGAGGTTGGCCTCCTGCCCGGCGCGCTGATGCGCAACAAGGATCTTCGTTTCCTCTCGCGGGACGTGCACATGCGCGCTGAGGAAACGGATACGCCATTCACGAACGAGCTGGTACCCGGACAGATCCTGCGGACGCCCATCGCTCACGGTGAGGGGAACTACTTCGCAGACGATGCCACGCTCGACGAGCTCGAGCGCAACCGCCAGGTGATCTTCCGCTACTGCGACGATGAAGGCCGCCTCACGAGCGAGGCCAACCCGAACGGATCCGCGCGCAACATCGCCGGCATCTGCAACCGCGGCCGCAACGTCCTCGGCCTCATGCCCCATCCGGAGCGCTGCTCCGAATCCATCCTGGGGAACGCCGACGGCCTGGCGATCTTCAAGTCGATCGTGGCGTCGCACGCTACCGTCTAGGAGTCTGGACCAGTGGTCGCTCGCTTCGCGCCTCCAGCGGCTCGGCGCGGCGGAGCGCCTACGTAGCCGACGGTGCGAGGATGTGCAGAGAAGACGCCGCTGGAGGCGGCGCGGACGGTAGCCGGTGGTGCGAGCAAAGCGAGCGACCACCGGATTACACCCGGGCAATGAGGTCGACCCCGGCAGGGGTCGCGGAGATCGTGCGTGTCGAGCGCTGGCCAACCTACGCGACCCCTGCCGGGTCGAAAATCATGCGGAATCGCGGAACGCACGCTCCGCGTTTCGCCGCCCTTTCCTCGTTTAGTCTCCCGCCAACCGCCAACCGCCGGCCTAGCCTACGGGCCGCCTCCCGCGCCCACTGTCTAACGCGCTGCTGGCCGGGACGGGAGCGAGTACTCCAGCGGAATCTTCACGGCAGGCGGCGTGACCTTCACGTCACGCGTGAATTTAAAGGACGTCGGAGTGACCTCCCACGAGCCGTCTCCGCATCGTGATGTCCGCTGAGGAATCTGCCCGGACCGGAGCCGGAGCACGCCTTGCGTCGCCTCGCGCTCTGCGCGGAACCGCAGGAGTGTCTGCCACCCCGAGATCGCCTCCGACGACTTGCGCCATTTCAGTTTGTCGAGAACAGGTTCGAACCCTGGACTGGCGGTGTCGCAAGCGTTTGTGCCCATCATCGCCTCCGTGATGCGACGCTGCGTCTCGACCTGGCGCGCGCCGATGACTCGTCCTGGGCCGATCTCGTCACCGTAGCGCATGTGCCAGGCCCCCGCCTGATGCGCACGCCAGAGCGCGCCCTCGTAATCGAAAGCGAGGAACTCCGCGACCCACCCCGGCGAAGGGATCGGCATCTTGCGCGCCGCGCCGTTGGTGAGGCGGGAGGCCGAAAGAGCGGACCTGGCGGAGAAGAACGAAGGCCGGCTCCAGAGAGCGCGGTTCAACTCGTGAGCAGCGTGCAACTCGTCCCACGCTGCTCGGTTCCCCTGGCGAGCGAGGAGCAGCGCACGCGCGATGAGGATCCGGTTCAGGTAATTGTGGCCTCTGAGGTTCGGACCCTCGATCTCGCGTACCTTCGCGAGATCGCTCGGCCATATGATCGGCGCGCCGCTCAGCAGGTGATCGCGGACGGCATCGAGAGCAGCAGCATTGCGGATAAGCCATTGCGTGACCTCCGCGGGCGGCAGGTCGATCGCGTCGCCGCTCCGCTCCAGTTGCGTGGAGAGGTACGCCTGCATCGCCTTCCGACGCTCATCCCAACCGGAGGCCGTGCCTTCTTCATTCACGCCCCGCCGCAGCTCGATCCCGGCAGCGGATGCAAGCCGCACGAGCTTCTTCGCCGCGGCACTCTCCGCAACGGGCGGGTAGCGCTTCGGCATCTCGCTGAGCTTGCCCAACCCTCCCGGCCACTCGGGATCACGGGTCACCGTCTCCATCACGGAGCTGCCGATGAAGTTCACCGCGAGCACGCAGACGACGAGTGCAACGAGCCAGAGCAGAAGCGTTTTCATGGTCATTCGAGGACGGGCAGGGACGACTCGAAGTTTCGCATAGAATCGCGATCCGCTGGAGGAACGATGGCGCAAGAGATCGACGCACTTCTGCACGAGAACCGCGAGTTTCCGCCGTCGGAAGAGTTCCGCCTTCAAGCGAGAGCAAAAGACCCGGAGATCTGGAACACCGCCGCGAAGGATCGCGAAGCCTTCTGGGCCGGGTGGGCTGAACAGCTCGACTGGCACACGAAGTGGGACAAGGTGCTGGAATGGGATGCGCCGAACGCGAAGTGGTTCGCCGGCGGAAAGCTCAACGCCTCGCATAACTGCCTCGATCGGCACCTCCTGTCGCGAGGCGACAAGACGGCGCTGATCTGGGAAGGAGAGCCAGGTGAAGTGCGCAGGATCAGCTATCGCGAGCTCCACGCGGAGGTGTCGAGGTTCGCGAGCGTGCTCAAGTCTTTGGGCATCGCCAGCGGCGACCGCGTGGCCATCTACATGCCCCTCGTCGTCGAGGCGGTGATCGCGATGCTGGCCTGCGCCCGGATCGGCGCCGCTCATTCCGTCGTGTTCGGCGGCTTCTCCTCCGAGGCGCTGAGAGATCGTATTCAGGATGCGACGGCGAAGCTGGTCATCACCGCAACCAGCGGCTATCGGCGCGGCACGCTCGTCCCGCTGAAGAAGACCACGGACGCAGCGGTCGCCGAGTGCCCTTCGATCGAGCATGTGATCGTGTATCGACGCACCGAAAGCGACCTGGTGGAGATGCACGGTCGCGATCTCTGGTGGCACGAGCTCATGGCGAACGCCGAAGCTCAGTGCGAGCCGGAGTGGGTCGACTCGGAGCACATGCTGTACATGCTCTACACGTCCGGCAGCACCGGGAAACCGAAAGGCATCGTGCACACGACCGGGGGCTATCTCACCGGTTGTCTGGCGACGTTCCAATGGGTCTTCGATGTGAAGGACGAAGACGTTTACTGGTGCACCGCGGACATCGGGTGGGTCACCGGCCACTCCTACGTCGTGTACGGACCTCTCGCCGCCGGTGCGACGGTACTGCTCTACGAAGGCGCTCCCGACTGGCCACAGAAGGACCGCTTCTGGGACATCATCGAGCGGCACAAGGTGACGGTGTTCTACACCGCACCCACTGCCATCCGCGCGTTCATGAAGTGGGGAGAACAACTCCCGAAGGCACATGACCTCTCTTCCCTGCGCCTCCTCGGATCCGTCGGAGAGCCGATCAACCCCGAAGCGTGGATCTGGTATCAGCAGAACATCGGGGGCGGGCGCTGTCCGATCGTGGACACGTGGTGGCAGACCGAGACCGGCGCGATCATGATCACGCCGCTTCCCGGACTGGTCTCGACGAAGCCTGGCTCCGCGACGCTCCCTTTCCCCGGGATCGACGCGAAGATCCTCGATGAGCAGGGCCACGAGGTGCAGATCGGCGGCGGCTATCTCGCGGTGACCTCTCCCTGGCCCTCGATGCTGCGCGGGATCTGGAACGATCCCGAGCGCTACCGCCAGCAATACTGGTCGAAGTGGCCCGGCATCTACTTCACCGGCGATGGCGCGAGACGCGACGAGAACGGCTATTTCTGGCTGCTGGGACGCGTCGACGACGTGATGAACGTCGCTGGACATCGCATCGGTACGATGGAAGTCGAGTCCGCCCTCGTCGATCATCAGTGGATCGCCGAAGCTGCAGTGGTGGGCATCCATCACGACATCAAAGGCACGGGCATCGCGGCGTTCGTCATCGTGAAGGAGTCGCAACGCGACGCGGCGCTCGCCAACCCGGTGAGGTTCGAGCAGGAGTTGAAGACGCACGTGACCGAAAAGATCGGCGCGATCGCCAGACCCGAAAAGATCATCGTCACGGCGGACCTGCCGAAAACGCGCTCCGGAAAAATCATGCGCCGCCTCCTCCGCGACATCGCCGAAGGCCGCGCACTCGGGGATGTGACCACGCTTGCCGATCCGGCGGTGGTGGCCACGCTCAAGGAAAAGTACGAGGAAGAAGCTTAGTCTTCGAGTCTTCGAGTCTTCGAGTCTTCGAGTCTTCGAGTCTTCGAGTCTTCGAGGGATCGGAAGTTCACAGTCTCATAGGTTCACAGTCTCATAGGTTCACAGTCTCATAGGGAGACCGTAGCAACGTACCCTGTGAGACTCTGAGACGATGGGCCTATGAACCTTCTCGAAGACTCGAAGACTCGAAGACTCGAAGGCTCGAGACTCGAAGACTCAAAGACCAGGACTCAACGCGAAGATCGAAGGCACTGGAGGCCCAAAGGCAGTATGAAGAGAATCGCATTGGTCACCGGAGGCTCCCGCGGCATCGGGCGCGTCACTGCGATGAGGCTGCTCGCGGACGGCTGGAAGGTCGCGTTCACCTTCGGGCAATCGAAGGACGCAGCACTCGCGTTCGAGGCGGAGTCGAAGGGTCACGCCACCGCGTTCGCCGCGGACGTTCGCGACCACGAGGCGAACCGTCGCGTCGCGGAGCGCGTGATCGAGCAGTTCGGCCAGATTGACGCCCTGGTCAACAACGCAGGGGTGCGACAGGACGCACTCCTGTACAACATGACCGTGGATCAATGGGACGAGGTGCTGAACACGAACCTGCGCGGTACCTGGTCGATGATCAAGGCCGCGCTGCCCTCGATGATGCAGCAGCGGCGCGGCGCGATCGTCAACGTGGCGTCGCTCTCCGGGCTTCATGGGGTGGTCGGTCAGACCAACTACTCCGCCGCCAAAGGCGCGGTGATCGCCATGACCCGCTCTCTGGCACGCGAGGTCGCCCGCAGCGGGATCCGCGTGAACTGCGTAGCGCCCGGCCTCGTGGAGACGGACATGACCTCCTCGCTCGACGCGGACGCGAAACGGGAAATGATCCGCCAGATTCCCATGCGCCGCGCAGTTCGTGCGGACGAAGTCGCCGCCGCCATCGCCTTCCTCCTCTCCGACGACGCCAGCGGAATTACGGGACAGGTGCTGGCGATTGATGGCGGGGCGAGCGCATGAGCGCTGGGCCCCGTGTTGTCGGTTCTCGGCTGTCGGTTCTCTGCATTGTCTCGGCTGACGGCGCAGGTTGCGATGCGCCGCTTCGACAACTGACAACCGACAACTGACCACCACATGGACTTCTCCGTCGTCATCCCCACTCACAACCGCCTGCCCATGCTGGTCCGCGTGCTGGACGCACTCGATTCGCAGGTGGACGCTCCCTCCTTCGAGGTGATCGTCATCAACGACGGCTCCTCCGACGACACTCATGCGGTGATGACCGGGCGGCAGGGGATCACCTTCCGCACGCAGGCGAACGGCGGGCCGGGCAAGGCGCGGAATCACGGTGTGTCGCTGGCGCAAGGAAAGACTGTTCTCCTCATCGGCGATGACACCGTGCCCGAGCCCAGCTTTCTCGCGGAGCACGCGCGCGTACATCGCGAAGCCGCCAGCGAAGCGATGGTGGCCTGCCTCGGCTACACGGGTTGGCCCGCGAGCGAGCGCGTCACTGCGTTCATGGACTACATCAACGACTACGGGCTGCAGTTCGGCTACAAGTTGATCCGCGACGGAGAAGTCGTGCCGTTCAACTTCTTCTACACGTCCAACATCTCCATCGACCGCCAGCTACTGGCCAGCCATCCCTTCGACACCACGTTTCCGTCCGCGGCGTGGGAGGACATCGAGCTCGCCTACCGGCTCGATGCGAAGGGTCTGAAGATCCGCTACAACGCGCGCGCAGTGACTCGCCACTATCATCCGATGAGCGTCGACTCGTTTGCGCGACGGCAGTACACCGTTGGAAAGTCGGGAGCGATCTTCTTTCAGAAGCATCCCGAGCTCGGTCACTTCCTCGGTGTCCACGAGCTCGAAACGCGCTCGCTCGCCGACGACCACGAGCTTCGCTGGCTGCGACGGAAGGCACGTGTGGGTGAGCGCTTCCGCGTACTGGCCCAGAAGAAGGTCTTCGAGCAGCTGATGCGCGAGCACTACCTGCGGGGCCTCAAGGACGGTCTTCAGAATGTTCATCACATTTGAAGGAATCGAGGGATCGGGCAAGACCACTCAGCAGCAGCGTCTCGCGGAGCATCTGCGCCAGCGCGGCCGCACTGTCGTGGTCACGAAAGAGCCGGGAGGGACGCCTCTCGCGGACCAGATCCGGGCACTCCTGCTCGACAGCGCATCCGTGATCGACCCGATCGCGGAGGTGTTTCTCTTCGCAGCATCCCGGCGGCAGCATACGACTGAGATCATCAAGCCCTCGCTGGGGCGCGGAGAGATCGTGCTGTGCGATCGGTACGCGGACTCGACCCTTGCCTATCAGGGCTTCGGACGGGTCATCGATCTCGATCGGCTGCGCGCACTGAACGACTGGGCCACGGAATCGCTGAAGCCGCACCTCACCCTGCTCTTCGACCTACCTGAGGAGGCCGGGCTGCGTCGCGCGTGCTCACGAAATGCCGGAGCGTTGCAGGACGAGGGGAGGTTCGAAGCGGAGGACCTTCGCTTTCACCGCCGGGTGCGCGAGGGATATCTTTCGATGGCGGGTGCAGAGCCGGCACGGTTTGCGATCGTCGACGGCGACGGCTCCGTGGACGAGATCTTTCATCGCATGCTCGAGACTCTGAACCGCCGCGCGCCGCAACTATTCGCATGACCACCACGACTTCCGCTCTCGTCATCGACACCGCGCGGCGCGGCGAACTGCATCACGCGATCATTCTCCACGGCCCGTCGCCCGATTTGCTCCGCAGTGTGGCGGTTCGACTGGCGAAAACGCTGAACTGTACGAATGGCTCCACCGGTGACGACTGCGCTTCCTGCCTGCGCATCGATCGCCGCATGCACCCTGACGTCCATTTCATCGAGGCTGCAACGGACAAGAAGCTGATCTCGATCGAGCAGATCCGCGCCATCGTCGAGGAGGCCACCTTCCGTCCGTACGAGGGACGCACGAAGGTGTTCCTCATCGATCCCGCGGACGGACTGAGCGTGTCGGGCTCGAATTCGCTGCTGAAGACCCTGGAGGAGCCGGCGCGCGACACCAACTTTCTCCTGCTCACCCGCTCCCCCGATCTTCTGTTGCCGACGATCAAGTCGCGCTCGCAGCAGATCTACGTCGGCGACGTCGAGCGCGCGCGCTCAGGACCGCGCCAGGCTTCCCGGGTGCGCCAGGTGGCGCTGCTCGACAACGGCGAGGATCTGGCCGCGACGATTCTGGACCTGCTGCATCGCTACGCTACACGCGGAGAGAGCGCTGCACTGCTGGCACTGGCCACGCTCGTCGCCGATCACGATGCCGTGAAGGACGCACTCGCCCTCGTGGGATCCATCCTGTGTGACGTCGTAGCGCTCGATGCAGCGGAGTCCCTCGATCCGGAAAAGCTCGAAGAGATCCGGGAATGCATCCCTCGCGAGCGCCTGCTCGCCGCCGCAGATGCCTCGCTGGCGGCCATCCGCTGGCTGGGAGTGAACGCCGATGCGCGGCTGCTCGCTGAGAGCGTGGTCGCCGCGCTGGTTGCCTGACCGCGTTGTCGGTTGTCGGGTTTCCGCCCACCCGCACACCCGTTGCTGGTCCAGTTCACGACTGAAGGCGCACAGGTGCGATTGGCTTCCCTCACGCCGTTATACGCAGCGTTGCCGTGTGCAATGTTCTCGCACTGGCGAGGCCTGGATGAGCAGCGGGTCGCGCGGCAGCGCGGGGAACCGGCAACCCGACGTTCATCCGCCTGAGTAACCGGTTACAAAAAAATCGACCCCGCCGTTTCCGGCGAGGTCGTTGGAACTTACTGGATGGGACTCTGCGCGAAACGCTTGGGGGGCGAGTCAAACGGGTCGGTAAGGTTCAAGGAAGAGTTCCAGGGGTTGTAACTAAGGCAGGCTTGTGTAACAGGAAGCGGTTTCTCGCCTGCCCATCCAGTAAAATTTTGTTCATCGTGGGGCACATTATAAAGCCGTTCTGCCGACTTTGTGAAACTTTTCTCAATGTAACGCGTTCGTGACAAGCCGCTGAGTCTGTGAAGGATATCGGTAGGCATCTGCTTCCACGCCATGTAAAGCCAAACGGCCGTTCGGTCCACATAAGTCCCTCGAGCTGAAAAAAGTGAACAGCCGTTCACCGCGGTTCAGCGGGAGGCTGGCTCGACCAGATCCGGCCTCGGCGCGAGCGACCGCGCCAGCAGCACGTGGCCGCCCAGGGTCTCGGCAGGCGTCCCGTTGAGGAGCACTCGGACACGCTGTACCTCCGCAAAGTTGCCCGTCAGGCTGTGAACGATCGAGTAGACCGACATCAGTTCCTGATGACTTCCAGTTCCCCACCCCGACTCGACCGTGGAACCACCCAGATCCACGATGACCGTCCCGCCTGGCAGGAGGTAGGCACCGCGGATCACGGTGTCGGGCGGGAAGAGCCTCTCCAGCGGCGGCTTCGCAGGACCTTTCATGAGCTCGCGGACGACGACGGGAATGGCCGCGGCCGGACTTTCCGGCAACGGGATGGCGCGCGGTTCCGCGGCGAGCAGCATCTCAGGCGATTCGTAGTAAAGCCTCACCTGCCGCAGGCTCACGCGGTTGGCGGCGTTCAGGTTGGCAGGCTTCTCCGTTTTCTTCGTGCACGCCGTGAGCAACGCGAGCGAAGCGAACGCGGCGTACAACAGAGGGCGGCCTGGCCGCACTAAGGCTCCGTCCCCGTAGCCGGTGGCGTGGAAGGCGCCTTCGCCGCGGGCACAGGCGCGGACGACACAGGAGGCGGCTGAATCACTCCGATACGCGTCTCGTAAGCGGTCTTGTAGCTCTGGACGGCACGCGTCAGCGCGGCCACCATCGCATTCTGAAACGCGTCCGTCTGCAGTTTCGCCTCTTCCTCGGGATTGCTGATGAACCCGACTTCCACGAGCGCGGCCGGCATCGTGGCGCCGACCAGGACCTTGAACGGCGCCTGCTTGACACCACGGTTCGCGACACTGGACGCGGCGTTCATCTCTTCCTGAATGGTCTGGGCGAAGCGGCTCGACTCCTCGATGTAGGCCTGCTGAGCGAGGTCCCAGAGGATGAGCTTCAGATCGCTCGACGGATCGCTGGCGGCGGAAGCGTTCTCCGTTTCCGCCGCTTTGCGCGCGAGCTCGTCGGAAGCCTCCAGGGAAAGATAGTACGTCTCCGATCCTCGGGCACCTTTCACCACTGCCGCGTTCATATGGATCGAGAGGAACAGGTCTGCCTTGTACTGGTTGGCAATCGCGGTGCGCTGGTCGAGCGAGACCAGACTGTCGTCCTCACGCGTCAACACGATGCGTGCGCCCGTCTTTGACCCGAGCGAGGCCGCGAGCTTGCGCGCCACGGCGAGCGTCACGTCCTTCTCGAGCAATCCGCCCGGTCCGACGGCGCCTACTTCCTTTCCGCCATGGCCGGGATCGATGACGATGGTGCGGATGCCAGGCAGTTCCTGCTGCGGTCTCAGTCCGGGCAGCGGCAGAGGTTGCCCCGGCACTGGCGGCGAGCCTTTGCGCAGGTCGAGGACGATGCGAGGAGGACTCTCGAGCTGATACGCATCGCCCACCACGTCATTGCCGGTGAGCTGCACACGGAGATCCGCGCCCGCGAACGTGAGTGTGGCGATGTACTGATCCTCGTACGCCTGCTCGGCGAACGGAGCACGTACGGCGGACTTGAACCTCACTACGTAGGCTCCCGTCTCTCTCACGATCGTGTACTCCGCTGGAGCGCTGAGAGTCAGCACGATCTTCGAAATGCCCTGCACGTTGGCGACGGATACCTGCACGGTGACGGCTTCGAGCAGCTGCGGCGCGACCGCGAGGATGCGTGCCGATGCGTCCCACCGCACATCGAGGCCAGCCGATCTGGAGAGCATGCCCTGGAAAAACTGCCACGGCACATACGGCTTGCCCTCCACCGAGATCGCCGGCACCGGCATCTCGATGAGGTCCTCCCGGATCACGCCGTATCGCGAGTCCGTCCCGAACGCGGCCACTCCGGAACCCACTGTAACTTTGAAACCGTTCGCGTCGGGCGCGATGATCCCACCGAGCCCTGTGGCGACTTCGGTCGCAGAAACGTAGGTCTGCCCGGACTGCTCGATGTACGTGAAGGGATGATCGCCCGCCGCGGTGCGCAGCGTACCTGATCCATGTCCGCCGGCTACCTGTGCGAAAACGAGGGAAGCAACGGCGAGAAACGCGAGAGCACCGAGAGGAAAGAGACGTTTCATGGCCAGGGCGCCGTGATTATCGCACGTGGTACGCTCCCGGGGATGCGTCCCTTGATCCTCGTCCTGGCTCTCGTCACCCTGGCTTCGTGCGGCGGCGGGAAGAAGACCGGGGGCGACTTCTCGCGAAAACCCGTCAGCGTCCGCGGCTGGGTCCTCGACGTGAAGGGCGCGAAACGCGCGAATACAGCGGAGATGGAGATGTTCCGCCGGCAGCAGCTCTTTCAGGCCACCTCGCTGTGGGTCGAGAACAATCAGTACGCATCCGGCGGCATTGGCGAGAACGGAGCGTTCATCGTGCTCGACGTGCCCCCAGCCAGCTCCGTCATCGGCTTCAACGCCCCCGGAGCGACGACGGCAAAACTGGTCCTGCAAAACGTCCCCGGCACGGCCGATGTCTTCGTGCCGGACGTGATCCTCGAAGCAGGGGGCGCGACCGTGCTCGATCCGACCAGGATCCTGGTGCGGGTCGCCGCGAAGGTCTCGAAGCGCTCGCCCACAGGGCAGACAGCGATCGTCGCCGGCCACCGCGTCGCCGTGATGGAAGTCCCTCTGGCCGAGCTCATTGACCGCAGGGACTACCCGCACCCACCCGGCTACCTGACGGTCGCGACCGTTAAGTAGCGATCCGCTTCCTCGCGATCCCCTACGCGGCGACGCTTCGCAAGCCACATTCAAGGAGTCTGCTCAAAACCGGTTGGCGGTTGGCGGTTGGCGGTTGGCGGTTGGCGGTTGGCGGTTGGCGGTTGGCGGTTGGCGATGAGAGTCTAGATCGGCTCACGATCGTGCGAAATTGCTGATTGCCTGCGGCCACAGCGAGAGTCCACAGACAACTAGCAACCAGTAACCAGTAACCGCCGCGAAGACGGCGAATCTGCCTCGCGCAATGGCCCAGTCAACTGACAACCGACAACTGACATCGCTTCGCGAGATCACCCCACGATCTCGCAGAACTTCCTGAGGTCGATGTTGCCGCCGGAGATCACGGCCACGACCGGGCCTTCGGTCTGCTTGAGGGCCGCTGCAACGCTCAGCGCTCCCGCACCCTCCGCGATCACGCGCGCCTTGGAGGCGACGAGCTTCATCGCCTGTTTGACTTCATCCAGAGTGACCACGACCGAGCCATCCACAGTGTCCTTCATCCGCTCCCACATGCGTGGGAAGATGCTCTTGCCGCCCGCGCCGTCGACAAACGACGCCTGCCAATCATTGAATACCTGAGGCGCGCCTGCCGTGAACGATACGAAGCCCGGCGCCGCGGTCTCCGGCTCCGCGCCGAGAACGCGCACGTGAGGGGCGAGCGCGCGCATCGCGCTGCCGATGCCGGACGTCAGTCCGCCGCCCCCGATCGCGGCGATGACGGTCTTCACGTTCGGAAGGTCCTCGAAGATCTCCAGACCCGCTGTGGCATTGCCGGCGATGAAGTCGTGATCGTCGAACGGATGCACGAACGTGCCCTCGACGTCCGGAAACGACCGCTCCTCCATCGCACGCCAGCAGGCATCAAACGGAGCTTTCACCAGCCGTGCGCCCAGCGCACGCATCCGCTCCACTTTTGTATCGGGAGCGGTCTCGATGACGACGACGGTGCACGGTACGCCCGCCTCGCGCGCCGCGTACGCAACTCCCTGTCCGGCGTTCCCTGCGCTGATCGTCCACACGCCCTTCTGCCGCTCCTGGTCAGGCAGAAGCGCAACCGCATTCGCCGCCCCGCGCAACTTGAACGCGTTGATCGGCTGCAGGTTCTCGAGCTTCAGCCAGATCTCCGGGACGCCTTCGACGCCGTGCAGCAGCCGGATCAGCGGCGTTCGCGTGATCACGCCGGCGATGCGCTCCCGGGCGGCGCGAATGTCCTCAATGGTGATGGGGCGCACAGGCGGAGCAGCGGTCGGCATGGCGCGGATTGTATCGGCAGCAGTGGTCGGTGGCACTGACAGTGGTCAGGTTCACAGTCTCATAGGTTCACAGTCTCACAGGTTCACAGTCTCATAGGGAGACCGCAGCCACGGGACCCTGTGAGCCTCTGAACCTGTGAGCCTCTGAACCTTCCGCCCCTGCCTACGAACGCCAGCCCACTGATCAGGCATGCTTCATGCGCCACAATCATCTCTATGGCAGAAGAAGCAAGTTCCCAGGTAGAGAGGAACGTCAGCGAGCCCGAGCGATGGATCTCGGTCGTTGCGGGCAGCGCGATCGCCGCATACGGTCTCAAGATGCGGTCGCTCGGCGGGCTGGTGTTGGCCGCTGTCGGCGGTGCGCTGGTCTGGCGCGGTGCGACGGGCCGCTGCATGGTCTACGAGGCAATCGGCGTGTCCTTCGCGGAAGGAGGCGCCGACCACGTGAGCGTCCCGTACGGCCGCGGCATCCGCGTCGAGAAGGCGGTCACCATCAACGCTCCGGCGGAACAGCTCTACGCGTTCTGGCGCAACTTCGAGAACCTCCCCCGCTTCATGAACAACCTCGACAAGGTCGAAGTGCGCGACAGCCAGCGTTCGCACTGGTGGGCGAAAGGTCCGGCCGGAACGAAGGCCGACTGGGAAGCAGTCATCATCAACGAGATCCCCAACGAGTTGATCGGCTGGCGTTCGATCGAGGGCAGCAGGATCGACAATGCCGGGTCCGTGCACTTCACGCCCATCGAGGGCCGCGGTACGGAAGTGAAGATCGTCCTTCGCTACGACCCCCCCGCCGGAGTCCTCGGCGCCACGATCTCGAAGATCCTCGGCGAAGACCCGGCCGTCAACGTACAGGAAGACCTTCGCCGTCTGAAGACGCTCATCGAGTCCGGTGAGATCGCCACGGTTGACGTCTAGTCGTCCAGCAGCAGTGAACCGTGGAGTCGTCCGGGGTACACGCCTTCCGCGTGAACGGTCGTGGGTGCGTTGTGGTTCTATGACGAGCCTGCGTGGCTGGTGGCTTACGGGTTCGCCAGCCGCAAAGATGCGCAGCGTCCGCTGCTTACGACTCGAGCCCCGCGACGGTGCAGAGGACCGCCACTGCTAGAATCGCCACCCAGAAACTTCCTCGGAGGGACTTCATCATGCGTTTGATCACGCGCTCGGACTTCGACGGCCTCGCCTGCGCGGTCCTTCTCAGGGAAGTAGAACAGGTGGATTCGGTCGAATTCGTCCATCCCAAAGATGTTCAGGACGGAAAGGTGCAGGTCGGACGCGACGACATCCTCAGCAACCTTCCCTACGTGACCGGTGCGGGCCTCTGGTTCGACCATCACTCCAGTGAGATCGTGCGCAACGAAGACACCGTGTCCTTTCGAGGCCGCTTCGAGGTTGCGCCGTCCGCCGCGCGTGTCATCTACAACCATTACGGCCCCGAACGCCTGTCCAGATACGCGCAGCTCCTGGAGGTCGTCGACAAGTCGGACTCCGCCCAGTTATCGATGGAGGACGTGACCAGACCGTCCGGCTGGATGCTCCTCTCCTACGTCATGGATCCGCGGACAGGCCTCGCCTATCACCATGGCTACACGCTCAGCAATCGCGAGCTGATGATGAAGATGATCGACCTGATCGCACAGCATCCGGACGATCCGCAGTTCGTCGTGAACGATCCCGATGTCCAGGAGCGCATCGTCCGCTACTTCGCACAGCAGGAGGGATTCACGCGCCTGATGCGTGAGCGTTCGCGCGTCGAGGGCAACGTGATCGTCACCGACCTGCGCGGCCTCGGCGAGCCCCCCGCCGGGAACCGGTTCCTCATCTACACCATGTTCCCCGAAGCGAACATCCAGGTGCGGGTCTTCGACGGTCGCAAAGGCGAGTTCGTCGTGTGCGCCGTCGGCCACAGCATCTTCAACCGCACATCGAAGACCGACGTGGGCATGCTGCTCGCGCGTTACGACGGCGGCGGGCACCGAGGCGCCGGCACCTGCCAGCTCCCGCTGGAGGAAGCGGACGCGAAGATCGCCGAGATCATCGAGTCGATCAAGAACACGGGTTAGGCCGGCCCGGCCGGCTCCAACCGCCGCGACGCAGCGTTTGTCATCCCGAGCGTGAGTCGAGGGACCTGCAAGAGTGGCGCACGAAGAAAAATGCTTTTACGCCGCTTTCCTGACCGGGACCGCCGGCTCCACCGCCGCCGATTTCGCGCGCCCTGCTGTCTGCACCAAGCCTACGCCCGCGAGGATGATCACCATCGCCACGACGGACATCCAGGTGAGAGGCTCATTCAGAATCAGCCATCCGAGGAACACCGCCACGATCGGGTTGACGTATGCGTAAAGCGAGGAGAGTGTCGTGCGCATGTGCGCGAGTGCGTAGACGTACGCGCTGTAGGCGAGTACAGAACCGAACAGTGTCAGGTATGCCATGGCCGCGAACGTCCTCGGCGTCAGAGCGAAGCGTGGCGCCTCACCGATGGCCAAACCGGCGATGGTCACGATGATGCCGCCGGAGAGCATCTGCAGAGCCGCCGACGCCAGCAGAGGAACGCCTTTCATCCTGTACTTCGAGTACGCGGATCCGTACTGCCAGCCAAAACCGCCGACCTGAATCGCGAGTGCGCCGAGGAGGAAGGCTGAGCTCCACGTCGCGCCAGCGCCCCCTCCGGGCATGACCAGCATGGCCACACCGGCGAATCCGATCAGCATCCCGACGGCGCCTTGCGTTCCGAGACGCTCGCCGCCTGCGCGGAAGGCCTCGATGATCGCCATCCAGAACGGCGCGGTAGCAACCAGCAGCGCCGCCAGGCCACTCGGCACCCACTGCTCTGCCCACACCACCGCGAGGTTGCCGACTGCGACGAGCAGGAAACCGACAAACGTGAGATTTGCCAGCGTGCGGAAATCGCGCGGAATGGCTTCACCGCGCAGCCGGGAAACCAGCAGCATGATCAGCCCGGCGATGGTGAAGCGCGACCCGGTCAGGAGCAGAGGGGGAACAGTGTCGAGCGCGATGCGGATCGCGAGATAGGTCGTACCCCAGACGATGCAGACGATGGCGAAGGCCGCGTAAGCGATGCTCTGTTCACGCTTCACTTGCTGCTCCCCAGGTCGATCCCCCCGACCTTTTCCGAATGCGTCTCCATGACGATGGTCGTGCGAGTGACCAGCGCCAGGGGCTGCGCGCTCAACTGCTGCACGAGAACGTTCAACGCTCCGATCGACTCGGCGCGCACTTTCAGGAGGAAGCAGTCATCGCCGGCGACGGTGTGCACCTCGAGCACCTCCTCACGCTGCATCAGCTCGCGGAACTTCTTCCACGCCGCGGAGGACAACGTTGCACCGCGTGCAGAGACGAACGCGGTGATGCTCTTCCCCAACGCGGTCGGATCGAGGACAACCGTCGTTCCGCGGATGACACCCTGGCGCTCGAGCTTGTCGAGGCGGTCGGCAACCGCAGGGCGGGAGAGGCCGATCTGCTCGGCGATCTGCGCCGCGGGGGTCCGCGCATCCTTCAGCAGAAGACCGAGAATGCGCGCATCGAGTACATCCAATTCGACAGCCACAGAGCCAATATGGCGTCGATTCGATGGAAAAGCAATACCGTTACCTACGAATAGTCGCCTCTAAGCCATCGACACCAGCGGGAGCGAGCTGGAAAGACGTCCCGGAAGTACAGCCTTGAGGTGGACGTGCAGCCTCGGGTAGCGGAACTCGGTCCGCCGCGTCGCGCTCTCGACGATGTCGCGCTGGAGGTATTCGATCTTCACCGTGCGTGCCGGATCAGCGGACAGCCGGCGTAGCGACGCCCGGCTGAAGACGATCGTCCGCAGCTTCAGCCCATCCGCGCGCAGCGTGTAGCGAATCGTGTTTTTCTCCGGGGAGCACTGACGCGCGACTCCCGAGGGAAGGATGCTCAGGATCTCCTCGGCCAAACGGGTCTCGTCGCAGTTTCTGGTCAGGTCGGTCGCGTCCGGGTTGTGCTGTCTCATGCTGTAATAGACGATGCCCGCGGCCGAAAGTTTTGTCCAAAGGTGCCAACTCCCTGTGAACACCCTGTTGAGCCTTGTGTCGAGACCTGCGTCAGGCGTCGTGCGCTTCACCCCTCTCGGACTCGAGGCCGCAGCCCTCGAAAACGAGTCCGTCCTGGACGTCGCCCGACGCGCCGGCGCACCCCTCGGCAACTCCTGCGGCGGCGTCGGCGTCTGCACGCGCTGCAAAGTGAGCGTCGTGTCTGGCGCAGAGAATCTCACCGCGCCGACATCGCTGGAGATCCGCTTCGGAACCTCGCGCGGATTCGCCGCAAACGAGCGGATGGCCTGCCAGGCAGTGGTCCGCGGCGACTGCGACGTGACGACGACGTACTGGTAGCGGTTGGCGGTTGACGGTTGGCGGTTATCCGCGCCGCCGGCGCGGAAACGCCGCTGGAGGCGGCTCGTACGGTAGCCGGTGGTGCGAGCAAAGCGAGCGACCACCGGATGCACGCCTGGCGATGGGGACGACCCCGGCGGGGTCGCGTACCGGTCCCCGAACGGAGACTCCGCGAATGCCTCCGCG
>JANMSA010000158.1:0-2198 GCA_031388865.1 Acidobacteriota bacterium
GTATGAGGGCACGATTCAGGGGAAGCCACGACACGGGGACGAGACCATCGCGTTCAATTCAGTGACGAAACGGTTTCAAATCTCCTGGGTCGATGACTTCCACATGAATTACGGAATCATGTTCTCAGAAGGCGAAGCGACTGAGAGGGGATTCGCTGTGAAGGGAAAATACGATGTCGCCCCGAACACCCCACCGTGGGGTTGGAAGACTGTCTTCGAGGTGAACGACGAGACTCATCGCACGATCACCGCATACAACGTCTCACCAGACGGGCAAGAAGCCAAGGCCGTAGAGACGAAGTATACCCGAGCGAAACAGTGACCTTGAACGCGTATAGTCCGAATACAAGACGGCGAAAGGCTGCACACGGGACACGACCAGAACGCAATGGAGCACAGCGATGAAAGCTGAACCACCAGGCAAACTAAGCGACGGCGTTCAATGCAAAGTCATCGGCGGCGTACATGCAGGCCAATCTGGCGTCGTACGAGACGTCAACACCGGGAAAACCGGTTCTGTGTCCATTACTGTAGTACAGCCAAACGGAGAGCGATTCAAAACCCTTGCGAAGAATGTCGTGGTACAAGCGGCTCGCTAGCAGACGCGTGTGGAGAGAAGTCGGAGCTGTCCGGCCATTCTCTACATCAGGTGAAATCTGTGAGGCGGAGATGAAAACGCGACCGGCGCGTTTTGGCCAATGCGACTGGAGGAACTCCTCGAGGATGGGACGTATCTGATCGCGGACGCGTAGCTGGGGGCACACGGGACGAGTACGCGCGAGCGCACGTCAGCCATGAAAATCTCGGAAAAGATCGTGGAGCGATGTCGAGAAGCCGGAATTGGCTCCGACTGGCCTGTAGCCGCATCATTGTCGGCGCCACCACCACCCCCACCTCCTGAGCGCTCCTCATGTCGACCCCCACGATCCGCCCGTTCCTATGGTTCGGACAGAACGCCGAAGCCGCCGCCCATTTCTACGTCTCCGTTTTCAAGAATTCGAAGATCGTCACCGTGATGCCCTCTCCCGATCCGACGACGCCCATGGGTGTCGAGCTCGAGATCGACGGGCAACGTCTCATTGCCTTCAACGGTGGTCCGCACTACAAGCTGACAGAAGCGGTATCACTCATGGTGCACTGCGAAACGCAGGAGGAGGTCGATTATTTCTGGGACAAGCTCACCGCCGACGGCGGGGAGCCGAGCCGCTGCGGCTGGCTGAAGGACAAGTTCGGGTTGTCGTGGCAGATCATCCCGCAGGCGCTGGTTACGCTGATGGGCGACAAGGATCCGGCGCGGGCCGGGCGCGTGGTTCAGGCGATGTTGGGGATGTCGAAGATCGACATCGCGGGATTGCAGAAGGCGTACGACGCGTCGTAGCCGCTCGTCGTTAGGCGCGCAGCGGCGACGCGTCCGGCGCCCTCGGGACGGTCGTTGCTGCGCCGTGGCGCGCTCTACGCGATGCGATGCGAAGAGAACCGTTGGTCGTCGTCGCATTCGACACGCTGGCAGTCGAGCTGAAGGCTACGCAAGCGTCCACGGGAGTCATTTGTGGTCATAACACAAGGTGAATGGCTCGATGTCGAGCAACGTGCCCATTAGAAGAATCAGGATCCGCCTTCGGTATTGCCCACTTTCCACTTGAGATTCCGTTCACCGAGGTCGTGGGTGGAGCGCGCGAACGCGCGCGTATCTGCGGCATGAACCCGAAGTCGCCCTACCCCGGCTTCCTCCACAACGCCACGAAGTATTGCGTGTCCGCGATCTTCACCATCTCCTCCGGGAACGGAAGGACATTCTCGACCGTACCCCAGCGCTCGTGCAGCGCGTGATACGCCGACTCGAATGAACCCGGATACAAGGCCGCGAGCTGCACCGGCGTAACGGGCTCGAAGTCCGCCTGCAGGTACAGTTGCTGCAAGTCGGCCGAGTCCTTCTTCGCATTCGCGGTCCCCGCCCTAAAGGTGCGCACCAACACCACCTGGACACGCTGCCGCGCCAGCCGTGCTTCGTCGCTGATCTGATCCGTGTCGACCGCATCTGCACCCACTCTCGCCAGCAAGTCAGAACCGAGCCCCATTCCCCAGAGGCCGGGGGGCACGACGAGGTCGCGCGCCAACCAGAACATCACGGACTTCCCCGCCGACGTCGGGTATGTCGTCTCGTCGGATGTATTGGCGTCAAGCCGTGCGACTTCCAC
>JANMSA010000210.1:0-4067 GCA_031388865.1 Acidobacteriota bacterium
CTCCCCTTAAACGGTTTCTCGCTCCCGACATCACCGCCATGAAGGGGGGAGACCCCATCGTGTCGCTCACCTCCTATCATTCCCATACTGCGGCGATTGCCGATAAGTATTGCGATTTACCCCCTCTCATCTTGACGCCCACCTGCTGCCACGCAACATACCGGCCGTCCGGAGACACATCGGTGGTGGCGACTCCCGGGGCGTCTACGGAAAGTAAAACCTCTTCCTGTCCGGCCCCGCTGGAAATCTTCTGCACGATTTTTCTACCGCTGCGATTGACCTGCTCGGAGGTGTAGATGATGCGGCGATCGTCGGGGGTCCAGACGGCAGCGAGGTCTTCTGTCGGCTCGAAGGTGAAGCGCGTCGAGGTGTTGCGACTCAGGTCATGAATCCAGAGATCCGAGGTGCCAGCAGCCTCGTCCAGGCGATCGTACGCCACCCGATCGCCTTTTCTAGAGAGCCGGGGCCGAGACTGCAGACCGGGTGGCCCGGCGATGACCCCAAGCGGCTTCCCGGTACGATCGAACCATGTCAGTTGCGTCATGGCAACAGCGCCCGCTGCCTGATAGCTGATCGTACCGTTCGACGTGGCACTGAAAGCAGCGCCCCCGGTGGGTGCGAAGTATTGTACCTGGTCGGCCAGCGGGAAAGCGTCGCCGATCAACGCGAGCTTCTTCGGATCGAAGGCCTGTGCAAGAAGTGTTCGATCGCGAACGAAGAGGATGTGCCCCGAGGTGGCATAAATCGCGGGAGAGTTTGCGAGCATGAGCTCCTTCCGCGTCTTCGATCCCAGCGTTCCGACGAAAATCCGCCCTCGCTCCTGCGGAGACGAATAAGTCTGCCCGAGAAAGAGGTAGTGTTTCCCGTCGGGCAGGAAAGACGGCCACCGGTGGCTGTACTCCTTGTCAGGGATGAGCTCCGTGACCGCCACCGCCGTACCGCCGCTGGCACTGACTCGGTGGATCGGGTCGCGGTCCGTTGGTGCGAAAAGAATCACACCGTCACGATTCCAGGTGCCGCTCCGGCCATTGGTCGCCTCACAGATATTCTGCGGCGGACCTCCGTTGCTGTCGATCTTTCTCAATTTACCAGCCGCGAAAAAAGCCACGAAGCGGCTGTCCGGCGACCAGAAAGGATGCGTAGCCCCCTCCGTCCCTCCCATCGGGAGTGCCACTCCCTTATCGAGATGCCGGAGCCACAACTGCGACTTCCCCTCCACCGCCGCCACATAGATCAGCTTCCGGCCATCGGGTGAAAGCACCATGGAGGCCTGGTTGAAGTCGAAGGATCCGTTCTCCGGAGGCAGAACGGAAAGCTCGATGCGCCGAGGCGGTTCCGCGGTTGCACGGTGCCAGAGAAATGCGATCGTGGCGGTGGTTGCGAGAAACGCGAGGGCGAGCGCCCACGCGAGAGACTCACGCTTCTTCCTCCTCGAGAGAACCGGCGCTGCCACTCCCGCCTGTGATCCGGCCTCGGCGATCCACTGCAACTCGCTGGCGACATCGTGTGCCGATTGCCAGCGATCGTCCGGCTCCTTCTCCAGGCACCGGCGCACAGTGTGGTCGAGAGCCGGTGGCGTCAGCGACGCGATGGTCGAGATGGGCGGAGGATGCACCGATACAATCGCGGCGATCACGCTCGTTCTGGTCTTTCCCTCGAAGGCGCGGCGTCCCGTGGCCATCTCATACAGAAGCGCACCGAGGGCAAAGATATCGGTTCGGGCGTCGGCCTCTTCACCGGCTAGTTGCTCGGGCGCCATGTATTGGAGCGTGCCGAGAATCGTTCCTTCCTTCGTGAGCGGCTTGTGCTCGGTGGCCCCTTCGAAACTTACCGCAACCGGCGAGGTCGAGGACTTGGCGAGTCCGAAGTCGAGCAGCTTCGCTCCCGATCTGGTGATCACGACATTGCCAGGTTTGAGATCGCGATGAACAATGCCCGCACGGTGCGCGCGATCGAGAGCTGCGGCGATCTGCGCGCCGTATCGGAACACCTCCGCCAGCGGCATCGCGCCGTTGGCGAGACGATCCGCCAGCGAGTCCCCATCGAGCAACTCCATCACCAGATAGCTCGTGCCGTCCTCGTGACCGATGTCATGGAGCGTGCAGATGTGGGGATGATTGAGCTGCGAGATCGCAAACGCCTCACGCTCGAAACGCGCTCGGAATTGCTCGTTCCCGGCCAGGGAAGCTGGTAGCACCTTGATGGCGACCGGTCGGTCCAGCCGCGTATCCCGTCCGCGCCACACCTCGCCCATCCCCCCCGCACCGATGCGCGAGATGATCTCGTAAGGCCCGAGCCGCGTGCCGCTTTCGATCTGCAACGTCATGACCTGGGGGACCCGCGCATTATACGGAGGCCTGCGCTGTCTGCGGGAACGCGAAAACAAGGCTTAACAGGGAGGATGAACCGCGGCACATGCGGTCGTGCCGATATCGACCGCCGGCACCTTCACCAGTGGCGTGCCGCGCCGCCTGTTCGAGATGCCGATCAGCGCGATGTTGAACATCGACACCACCACGAGCTACGCCGTAGCGCCTGACGGACGCTTCCTGACGCCGCGCAGCACTTCAACCGAGCCAGGCGGGCCGCATCTGGTCGTCGTGCTGAACTGGTTCGAGAGCTGAAGAAGTCCGCAGCACAGGAGATACGTGTCGATCAATAGGGGCCGGAAGTGAGTCTCGCGTCAGGGATGCGCATCGTCAACTGGTCCCCAGAAGTGCGGCGCACGTGACAGAGCCCGGCAGAGGTCGGCGTTCCGCCGATCAGCCCTGGGCCAGCGCGGCCGGCTCGTTCCCGTGCTTTTGCCGCTGGAGGCGGCGCGTACGGTAGAGAAGATGGAGTGACCCGCCCGCTCAGTGTACCTTTTCGTGGGTTGAACCCCGAGAGGAACAGAGCCACATACAAGGAGGAACGGGTCATGAGCATTATCCATTGGATTGGGATCGACGATCACGCGGACAAGTGGACGATTGCGCAGTACCAGGGCGGCAAGGATCTGCCGAGCAAGGAGTTCGAACTGGTTCCCGACCAGAAGGGCTACCAGCGGCTTCTGAGCTTTCTGAAAAGGCTGGACGGCGAAGTACGGATCGTCTACGAGGCGGGCCCATGCGGGTACGAGCTGTACCGCCGGTTGACCAAAGCGGGGCTGAACTGTCAGGTGGCAGCGCCAGCACTGACGCCGAGGAAGCCCGGACAGAGAGTGAAGACCAACCGCCGGGATGCGGCCAAGCTCGCTCGTTATCTTCGCGCAGGGGAACTGACCATGGTGGTCGTTCCGAATGACGACCGAGAGTCACTTCGGGATCTGGTCCGAGCACGCGCCTCGGTGCAGAAGGATGTCGGTCGGATCCGAAAGCAGATCATTCACCTGTTGCTTCGGTATGGCCATCGGTACCGCGCTGGACAGTCGTGGACGCTTCGCTTCTGGACGTGGTTGAATGCAATAAACCATGAAGGTGAACACAGCGGGTTTGTCTTGACCGAGATGATCGGTGAGCTCGAGCACCGTGTCGAAAAACTCAAACGATTCGATCAGCGGTTGGAACTGGCGGCGCAAACGGCCGAGTACATTCCGTATCTCAATGCGCTACGAACGCTGCGAGGGATCGGCACGATCTCGGCGATGACGATCCTCTCTGAGTTGGGAGACTTGAGGCGGTTCGGCTCGGCGCCACAACTCATGGCGGCGGTCGGCGTGGTCCCTTCCGAGTACAGCACGGGGGATAAAACCACTCGAATGTCCATTACCAAGACAGGCAACGCCCACGTTCGTCGCATCGCGGTGGAGGCAGCCTGGCACTACCAACGCCGGCCTGCGACGGGACGCGTGCTGGCGGCACGAAGGAAAGGCCAACCGCAGGCCATCGTGGCCATCGCCGAAAAGTGTGAGAAGAGATTGCACGCACGCTTCCACCGGCTGACGAGCCGGAACAAGAAGTCGACCGTCGCAGTGGTAGCCGTAGCTCGAGAGCTACTCGGCTTCATCTGGGCCATCGGGCAGACCGTGCATCCCTAACCATACGAGAAGCCAAACATCTGTGCAGCCGCGCCGTCGACCGAGGGTTCCG
>JANMSA010000235.1:0-1735 GCA_031388865.1 Acidobacteriota bacterium
GAGGTGGCCCTGCCGGTCGAGCTCCACCAGGCCACCAGGCGGAATGTTCTTCGGGCCGCGCCCCTGAAAGGTGGCCAGCACGTGGCCCCCCGCGAGCTGCACGAACGAATGCGGGAAGCTGAACTGGCCCAGCTCGGTGAATGAGCCGCGGAGCCGCGGTTTGTCGGCGCGCGTGAGGTCGAATCGGAATGTTCTGCCAGCTCCGAAGCCGTTGGCAAACAGCACGCGGTCCCGCTCGAGCTGATGCTCGGTATGGTGGGGTCCGGTCGCGCGCGCGCCGACCGGCACGGTCGACAGGACGCGGGCGTAGGTCCGCGAACCCGGACGAACGTCGACGACCGCGAGAAAATCGCTGTCGAGCGTGTCGGCGTCACCGGACCAGACATACAGGAAGGGAGCCGGATGGGCCTGGGCGAAGCTACGTGCCGGAACGATTGCGAGCAGCGCCAACATGAGCCAACGGATGGTGCGAATCAGGGGAGCCTCCCGGGAGCGTGACGAGTGAAGTCGGGTGATGAGCCGATGGTGCTGTCTCACAGCGCCTTGGCCAGGCAGACGCTTGTGGTGAAGGACGCCGAGTACTCGCCATACGCCGGGATGTCGGTGAATCCCGCGCGGCGGTAGAGCGCGAGCGCCTCCGCCTGTCGTGTCCCGGTTTCGAGCACTATCCGCTCCAGTCCGAGCGAACGCGCCTCGGCTTCCAGCCGGGCGAGCAGCTTCCGTCCGATCCCCTGCCCCCTCAGGTCCGGGGCGACGAACATCCGCTTCAACTCTCCAACCCGCGGCCCGAGCTCACGCAGCAGGTCCGGCTCGCGCAGGGAACGCAGGGCGCCGCATCCGACCGGGCGACCGGCGGATCGGGCCACCACGAAGATCCCGGTGCCGGGAGCGACGTCAGCGGGGTCGAGACGAAAGTGCGTCGCGCCCGGCTCGGGATAGCGTGCGGAGAGCTCCGCATCCAGGACGGCGATGAGTGCTGCCGCAACGGGGCTCGTGAGCGACTCAGGTGCGATCTCGAGCGTATCGGGCACGCCGTAATCTGGCATCGAGTCCACGACATTTTCCCGGTTGGTCATGGCACAGGGTTTCGGTGGTGACGCACGCCCCACTCATGTCTCGCAGCGGCAAAGTACGGCCGCACAATCACGGGGATGTGCTGCCAATTGCTCAGTGGATCTGCGCGCACTGCGGTACCGGAGACGGGAACCGCAAGCCGCTCGAGGTCGACACACACGTGCTCCGCGCCGAGACGCCGTGCAAGCTCATCGCCGTACGCCTCCGACGTGAACACGGTGTCGACACGTCCGGCGTGCCGGCCAATCAGGTCGGTCCGGATCGTCCAGAACTCCGGATCCTCTTCGGGGGCCTGGGGCACTTCCTCCTCCACATGAACGACGCGGCAGTCACGGTGTGATGCGCTGACCCAGTCGTGTCGCAGAGCTCCCGGGATCGGCTCGCGCGAAAGGGAGCAGACGAGGACAGTCAACTCGTCGACCCGAGCCCGCGCCGTACGGATCAGATGCGCATGGCCTTCATGATACGGGAGAAACTTGCCGAGGACGAGACCGTGGATCACTTCGCTCACGCGAGGACAGCGCTCACGTGCCCCGATACCACGCGCCACCCGCCCGGCCGCTGGCACCACACGCGGGTGTACCGGTACGGACCTTCGAATCGCGCGCCCTGAAATGTGCCGGCCATTTCCATCCGCACGCTGACGACCGCGATATTTCCG
>JANMSA010000236.1:0-5397 GCA_031388865.1 Acidobacteriota bacterium
CGCGGAGCTCTCGCCGCGGCAGGATTCGCGCGGCGGGAGAAGGATGGGGTTGTGTGGTGGACGTCGGAGGATCCCCTCCCGATAGACGGGGACCGCTCGAGTGCAGAGGACCATTTTTCGCGCACCTCCCGATCCGGTCCCTCCACTCACGCTCGGGATGGCCAGGCTACCTTCGTTCTCATTCACGGGGCGAATGACCACGCCGGCACCTGGTTCTCCGTGGCCCCGGCTCTCACCGCGCATGCTCGCGTCATCATTCCCGACCTGGCCGGCCACGGCGAAAGCGCGCCCGAGGCCGGACCGATCCCGATCTCGCTGATCGTCGCGCAGCTGGAAGCGATCCTCGCCAGCGAACACCAGCTCACTCTGGTCGGGAACTCCCTGGGAGGCTGGATCGCTCTCCTGTTCGCGCTGAAGAATCCCGAGCGCGTGGCGCGCTTGTTCCTCGAGACCTCGGGTGGGCTGGAACGACCCATCGGGGTGCCGCTCGTTGCGGGCTCCCGCGACGAAGCCCTGACCATTCTCCGCGCCGTTCACGGCCCGCTCTTCGAGCCGCCGGAATGGGTCATCCAGTCGCTGCTCGATCGTGCGCAGAGCTCGCCGATGCTGAGGCTCACCGAAGTGCCCGAGCACAATGTCGAAGCACGTCTGGGCGAGCTTCACATGCCCGCGACCCTGATCTGGGGCGCTGATGATGGAGTGGTGCCGCTGACGTACGGCGAAGCGTTGCGCGACGCCATTCCGGGGTCTACGCTGCGTGTGATCGAAGGAGCTGCACACATCCCGCACCTGCAACAGCCGCAGAGGTTTCTCGAATGTTTGATGGCGATCTCCTGAGCGAACGCGCGCGCGTCACTCCCGACCGGCTCGCGCTCGTGTCGGTGGAAACGGGCGAGCGCCTTACCTATGCCCAACTGAACGCCCGGGCGGAGCGCGCGGCGGACACTCTGCGCGAACTGCTTGCACCAGGAGACCGCTTCGGCCTGCTTGCACACAACAGCATCGAGTTTCTGGAGCTGTTCTTCGCTGCCGGCAAGGCCGATGTGATCGTCGTTCCGCTCTCTACGCGCGCAACGGAACACGAACTGAAGCACATTGCCGCTGACTGCGGAATGAAGGTGCTGTTCGCAGGGCCGGGGTTCGAGGAGATCGAGCTCGGCATCCCCCGCTACGCGACCCATTGGCGGGAAGCCGCCAGCAACCAGAAGCGAGCAACCAGCAACGAAGCGGAACGCGTTTACTGCCTGCTCTACACGTCCGGCACCACGGGGAAACCCAAAGGCGTCATGATCCCGAGACGGCAGCTCCTCTGGAATGGCTACAACACTGCCATCAACTGGAGTCTACGCGAAGACGACGTCAGTCCGGTCTTCACGCCGCTGTATCACGCCGGCGGGCTTGCTGCGTTCTGCATTCCGATCTTCTGCACCGGCGGAACGGTCGTGTTGCACAAGTCCTTCGATGCGGAAGAGGTATGGCGGGTCATTGAGGAAGAGCGGTGCACCGTCATCCTGGGTGTCCCGACCATCTGGAAACTGCTGATGGATGCACCATCGTTTGCGACGGCGGACCTCACGCGCGTCCGCTGGCTCATCTCCGGAGGCGCACCTCTTCCTCAATACCTCATGGAGGCCTACCAGAAGCGTGGAGTGGCGTTCAAGCAGGGATATGGGATGACGGAGGTGGGAGTGAATTGCTTCACCATGACCGTCGAAGACTCATTCCGCAAACCAGGCTCCATCGGCCGGCCGATGCTCTTCACGGAAGTGAAACTCGAGGAGATGGATGGCGACGTCGGCGAGATGTACATCCGCGGTCCGCACGTGTCGAACGGCTACTGGAACAACGAGGCGGGGACCCGCGAAGCGTACCTGGACGGCGGCTGGTTCCGTACCGGCGATCTGGCCCGCCGCGACGAGGACGGCTTCTTCTACATCGCCGGCCGGCGCAAAGAGATGTTCATCAGCGGCGGCGTCAACATTTACCCCGCGGAGATCGAGGCAGAGCTCGTATCGCATCCCGACGTGTCCGATGCAGCTGTCGTGGCGATCCCGGACGACACGTGGGGTGAGTCCGGCGTCGCGTTCGTGGTTGGCAGCGCCTCGGAAGAGGAACTCGTCCAACACCTGACGACGCGCATTGCAAAATACAAGGTGCCGCGGCGCTTCGTGTTCATGACGGAACTGCCGCGGACGGCGTATGGGAAGGTCGTGAAAGCTGAACTGTTCGCTTCGCTCAGGATAGAGTAGGGGCGAACGAGATGACTCAGGAAGAGCGTTCCGAAAAATCGAAGCAGCAGATCCTTGATACGGCGCTCAAGCGTTTCTCGCACAAAGGCTATGGTGCAACGAGCGTCCGCGACATCGCGGAGGAGGCCGGGCTTTCGAAAGGGAACGTGTATCACCACTTCCCTGACAAGGAAGCTATTTTTCGAGCTCTGATCGACCGGTACTTCGAGGTTTCATCCCAGCCTGAGTTCCCCTTCAATCGCGTACTGGCAGCGGGCGCGTTTCCGGACAATCTGGAGGCGCTCGGGAGCGCGATTCGCGACGTCATCCGGGACTATCGCGAATACATCGCGCTGATCTACGTCGACGTGGTCGAGTTCGACGGCGAGCATGTGCGCAAGTTCTACGAGAACATGGCCGAGCGTTTCGAGTCCTTCCTGAAGGCGACGGGCATGGAGCGCGAGCTCGAGGAGAAGCTCGCGCCGGGATTATCGCCCGTGTCCGCGGTCATGCTCGCGACCCGTATTTTCTACAACTACTTTACGGTCGAGATCCTCTTCGGTGTCAAAGATCACTTTGGCAAGGAGACGGATGCCGCGGTGCGCGAGATCTCACGCATCCTCCGCCACGGCATGCTCAGGTAAGACGTTCACCCCGCTGGCCTCGAGCTCCGGGAACCCGCTCGTGGGCGGTCCCTGGGACCGATCCCATGAAGTTTGCCTGGGCTCTGCAACTGTGACGGCGCCGGCACCGGCTTCAGACGTACCATCGAACGATGCGACGGCTGCTCCTGCTCATCATCTTTCCGGTTGTGGTGTTCGCGCAGAAGTTCGAGGAGCAGGTCACCGTCTCCTACGTCGAGGTGCCTGTCACGGTTCTCGGCCGCGACGGCGCGCCGGTCCGAGGGCTGACGAAAGGCAACTTCGAGATCCGCGACGAGGGCGTCAAACGCGAGATTGAGTCCTTCGAGACCGTGGACTTCTCTTCGGCGGATGTGACGAAGACGATCTCTCCGCTGGCGGCCGCATCGCGCCGGAACTTTCTCCTTCTGTTCGATCTGTCCTACTCCAGGCCGCAGTCGGTCGCTCGCGCGCAGAATGCAGCGCGCGACTTCATTGTCCGCAGCATCGGCCGCCGGGACCTCGTCAGCGTGGGCGTTGTCGACGTCGACCGCGGCTTCCGGTTTCTGACCGCGTTCACGACCGATCGCGAGCTGCTGTCTGCGGCCATCGCGGACCCGAAGAACTTCCGTTCCGCCGACCCTCTTCAACTCGCGGGCAGCGCGCTCCTCCAGGCGGAGCCTCAGACCGCAGGACAAGCCGGCGACCGCGAAGCCATCGTACTGGAGAATCAGCGCGACGCCGCGCGCCTCTCCGGTCTGATGGACGACGCCTACAATCGCGCGCGCCTGACGCGGCAGGTGGGGATGCTTGGCGACATCGCGCGGGTGCTGAGTGGTCTCGCGGGCCGGAAACACCTGGTGCTGCTCTCCGATGGTTTTGATCCCCGGCTCGTGTCGGGACGGGTCGGTGCGAGCTCGCCGGAGAGAGCGGCGGAGGACGCGGCCGTCGAGCGTGGCGAGACGTGGAAAGTCGATAGCGACAAGCGCTTCGGCAACTCCCATTCGCAGAGGTCCATCCGGATCATGGCGGACCAGTTCAGGCGCGCGGACGTCATCCTGCACGCCGTGGACATCCATGGCCTGCGCGTCGCGAACAATGTCCGGAGCGGGGCGGCATTCAACTCGAACGAAGGCCTGTTTCTCCTCGCCAACTCCACCGGCGGCACGGTGTTCCAGAACTCGAACGACATTGGCACGCAGTTCGAAAAGCTCAGTCGCCAGCACGAGGTCGTGTACGTCCTCGGCTTCCGCGCACCGGTGGGGGTCGCCGGGCAGTTCCGTGAGTTGAAGGTCCGCCTTTCGAATGTGCCGGGAGCGCAGGTGCAGCACCGGGGCGGCTACTACGACGAGGGTGCGGAGAGTGGGATCGCCCGGACGCTTTCCCTGGCCGAGATCATCATCAACGATATCCCGCAGACGGACATCACCTTCGACACACTGGCGGCTGCCTTCCCCGGCGCGGACGACAAGGCGCAGGTTCCCGTCGTGCTCGAGATCCACGGCACGAGTCTCATCGCCCACGCAAAGAACAGCCGTGCCACGGCGGACGTGTTCATCTACGCATTCGACGGGGAAGGCATCGTGCGCGACGCTGTCCATCAGCGCATGACGCTCGATCTCAACCAGCTCGCGGACCGCTTGCGCGCGTCCGGAGTGCGCTTCTACGGCACTCTGGATCTTCTGCCCGGCAGGTACGTCATCAAGACTCTGGTTCGTGTCCTGGAGACGGAGCAACGCGGTTATGGACGCACGGAGTTGGACGTGCCCAGGACCGGGGATGTGGCGGTGACGCGCCCGCTGTTTTTCGCTGAGGCCGGGGATTGGGTCATGGTCAAAGCCGCGGGCGAGGATCCGGCGGCCCCTTATCCGTTCGTGCTGGGGACGGACCCTTTCATCCCCAGCGCGAGCGCGACGTTGCGGAGAGGCGAGCCGCGTCTGTTCACGGTGTTCGTCTACAACGCTGTGCGTGAGGAGCTGACGTGGGAGACGGCGCCAGCGGCAGCACTCGTGTCGGAGGAGTCGAGCGAAGGCGTGACGAAACTCGTATTCGCGTTGGAGCGCGTCGGACCCGACGTAAGAGCGCTGACCGTCACCGTGCGCAGAAAAGACTCCACGGATATGCGCACGGTGACGGTGCCCATCGAAGTTCAGTGAAGTAGTGATCCTCCCAGGCTCTCCGGTCATCGTGAGCCGTCGGAACGCGTGCCGCGTCTCACCGGGGGTCCTGCGCCCCTGCCGGGGCGCGAGAACAGGGACACCTGCAACCGGTGGTACCTGCGCTTCGCGCTCAACCACCGGCTATTTGCCATCACGCCTCCGGCGTGTACGGCGCGCCTTCCGTACGTGGAGCGCGGCATCGGCGTTGAGTGTTGCAACGGTTCACCGGATCGCGCGCGCTCACGACGAACCGGGTGAGCACGCAGGGCGACGCTACCGGTTTTGCACGCCGGAGGCGTGGTGGCGAATAGCCGGTGGTGGAAGCGCGTAGCGCGGGAACCACCGGAACGGAAGATGGGTTTGTTTTGCGCCCCGGCAGGGGCGCCGGAC
>JANMSA010000393.1:0-5287 GCA_031388865.1 Acidobacteriota bacterium
CGGAATCGTCCCGGACACGAATATCGAGGTGCTGATCGACGAGAAGATCGCCCGATCCGCCCGCCACTCGCGGGCCGGGCGCACGCAGTCGTTCGTCATCGAGCTCGAGCCGACATTCTTCGTCAGCGGCCTCGATTGCTACGGCGGGTGCGACCCCGAGTCGCGCAATGCGATCAACTTCCGTTCCGGTGCCGGCGTGATGTTCGCGGACGTGCAGAAGGCGGTCGTCGTCACCGACGTCACCGACCCTGCGAAAGAAAGCACAGTCAAGCCGAAGAAGGTCGACAGCGACTACGACTATCCCTCCTGGGGCTATGGCCTCGACGAGTTGGGGTACACGATCAAGCCCGGCCACAACTATCGCGTTCGGATCGACCCGTCTCTGACTGCCGTGGACGGCCAGAAGCACGGCTATCCCTTCACCTCCACGGTCGAATACTGGAACAAATCGGCGTTCGTGAGCTTCGGCTCCGGTCACGGGGTGTGGGAGTCGAGCGGGGGTCCGATCCTCCCGTTCCACGCGCGGAACTTCGCGAGCGTCAAGCAGTGGCTCGCGCCGATGACGGTCGAGAAGTTGATCCCGACGATGTTGCGGTTGCGCGAAACCGGCGGATTCAACGTCGCTCCGGAAACGAAGCCCGTGACCCGCAAGCTGACGCTCGGGCTGAACAAGATCGCCGCCATCGGCCTCGACCTGAAGCCCGCCATCGGCGAAGACAACATGGGCCTGGCGTGGGCGGCCGTTCAGCCCGGGACTCCGATGACGAAGTCGACGGTGTACAACGAGAACATCGTCTCCACTCTGCTCCAGTCCACGAACCTCGGCATCAGCGTGAAGGACAGCCCGCAGAACACGCTCATCCGGGTAACGCGACTCGACGACGCGAAGCCGGTCGAGGGCGCCGCGGTCTCCATCCGCGACAAGAAGAACCAGGTCTTCTGGACCGGGACCACGGACGCCAGCGGAATTGCCGTCGCCCCGAACACAGACCTTCGCGGCCCGAAAGGAAGTAGCGACGAAGACGACGGCTACTGGTCGGCGATGAGCGAACTGCACTTCATCGTCGTCGCCGAAAAGGATGGCGACGTCGCGTATGTCGGCAGCGACTGGACCGAAGGGCTGACGCCGTGGGAGTTTGATGCGAACTTCAACCTGAGCGAGGCGGAGCCGCAGTTCCGCGGGACGGTGTTCGCGGATCGCGGCGTGTACAAGCTCGGTGAGGAGGTGCACTTCAAGTTGATCGCGCGTGCGGACACCCCGTCCGGTATGAAGCTCCTGCCGCAGGGGACGAAAGTCGAGGTCTCCATTCGTGACAGTCAGGCTCGTGAGGTCGACTCCCACACGGTCACCCTCAATGCCTGGAGCAGCGCGGACTGGACGTTCCGTCTGCCGCTGGAAGCCCCGCTCGGGACGTACAGCGTGTCCGCCAGGAGCGCAGGTCAGCGCGGACAGATCACGGGGGACCTTCTCGTCGCCGCGTACCGCCGGCCCGATTTCCGCGTGGACGTCACGCTCGGCGGCAGCAACACGCTCGCAGGCACGAAGCTCGACGGCCGGATCTCAGGACGCTATCTCTTCGGCGCTCCGATGCCCGGCGCGCAGGTGAGCTGGAAGTACACCAAGATGGAACTGCTCGATCCTCCCCAGAAGATCATCGATCGCTGGCCGGAAGACCGTTACGCGTTCCTCGGCCGCGACTGGGACGTGGACCCTCCCAGCTGGGCGACCATCTCCCAGAAACAACCGACGCTGGATGCAAAGGGGGAGCTGCGCCTTTCCCTCGAAACGCAGAAAGACGCGGGCGCGCCGTTCCAGTATCAACTGGAGGGCGCGGTCACGGACGTGACGCGACAGGAGATCGCAGGGCGGACGTCGACCCGTGTCGATCCTGCGCCGTGGTACATCGGCGTGCGCCGCCCCCCGTTCTTCGCGGACACGAAAACCGGGATCGAGACCGACATCATCGCGGCCGGACTGGACGGGCTGGCAGTCGCCGGCGTCACTGTGAAGGTGGAGCTCAAGCGCCTTCAATGGACGAGCGTTCGTCAGGGAGAGGGCGAGGGTTTCTACAACTGGGAAAGCGAACGGAAGGAAGTGGATGCGGGCCAGTGGACGATCACGACGAAGTCCGAGCCCGTGCCGCTGCAGATTCCGATCGCGGAAGGCGGCGAATATCTTCTGTATGCAACCGCCTCAGAAGCTGGCCGTTCCACCACCACCCGCACCTGGTTCTACGCGGTCGGCGGCGGATATACAGCGTGGGAACGCTACGATCACAACCGCATCCAGCTCATTCCGGAGAAGAAGACCTACCGCCCCGGCGAGACTGCGCGAATCATGATCAAGTCGCCGTGGGAAACGGCGACGGCATTGCTCACCACCGAGCGTGAGGGCGTGCGCACGTGGAAGGCGTTCGAGCTCACGTCCACGCAGCAGACCATCACCGTTCCGATCACGGAGAAGGACATCCCGAACGTCTTTGTGTCCGTGCAGCTGGTGAAGGGCCGCACCAAGCAGGATCCAGGCAAGGATGGCAGTGATCCCGGCAAACCCGCCTTCCGTCTCGGCTATGTCGAGTTGAAAGTGACGGATGAATCGAAGCGCCTGAGCGTCGACGTCAAGGCCAACCGCGAAGAGTTCCGTCCGGCCACGAAGGCGAAGATCGAAGTGAACGTGAAGGACGCGGCGGGCAAGGCGTCGCAGTCCGAGGTGACGTTGTGGGCCGTCGACTATGGCGTGCTGTCGCTGACGGGATATCAGACGCCGGACGTGCTCCAGTCGATTTACCTCGACAAGGCGCTGCAGGTCCTCAACCTGGACTCGCGGCTGCGCATCGTCAGCCGGCGCGTGCTCACACCGAAGGGCGCTACCGACGGCGGCGGCGGTGGGCGCGATGCTGGTGCGGGAACGTTGCGCAAAGACTTCCGAGTGCTCGCCTTCTGGCTCGGCTCGCTCGTGACGGACGCGAAGGGGCGTGCGCAGACGGAGATCACGCTACCCGAGTCGTTGACCACATATCGCATCATGGCCGTCGCGGGCGACAAGCAGTCACGCTTCGGGTGGGATAACGCAGAGATCCGCGTCAACAAGCCGCTGATGCTCACGCCGGCGTGGCCGCGCTTCCTCGCGGCCGGCGACAAGGCGCACTTCGGCGCCGTCGTTCACAACCAGCTCAAGAGCTCCGGTAAGGCAACGGTCACGATCGAGTCGCTCGATCCGGCCGTGCTTGCGTTCACCACCACCAGCGCCCCGGCGCAGCTCGCCCCGGGTGGCAACGTGGAGGTTCGCTTCGACGCCGAGGCGAAGTCCGTCGGCATCGCACGCATCCGCATGCGCGTGCAGATGGGACGCGAGAATGACGCGTTCGAGGATGTGATCCCCGTGCGCGTGCTCCTTTCGCCCGAGACCGTCGCGGCGTACGGCGAAGCAAAGCCGCGGGCCGAGGAGCGCATCGAGATCCCGGGGGACGTCGTGCCCGGCTTCGGCGGACTGCGCGTCGATCTCTCGTCGACGGCGATGGTTGGCCTCGCGGAAGGCGCGCGGTATCTCATCGAGTATCCCTACGGATGTGCCGAGCAGCGCGCCTCCCGCTCTCTCGGCCTCATGCTCGCCGCGGATCTTGGCGGCGCATTCGACCTGCCGGGCATCGACGCCGCGAAAGAAAAAGAGAACGTGCAGGGCAGCCTGCTCGAGCTGACGAAGTTCCAGTGCGGCGACGGCGGCTTCTCATTCTGGCCGGGCGACTGCAACGCCACCTCGCCGTACCTGACCAGTTACGTGCTGCACGTGTTCCAGCGAGCGCGCAAGCTCAGGTACACCGTCGATCCACAGATGCTCGAACGCGCGTATTCGTTCCTGGAGGGGCGCATGTCCGAGGCTCCACCGGTCAACGAAGGCTGGCGTCCCGCGTACAACGCGTGGCAGGCCTTCTCGATCAAGGTGCTCGCTGAGGGCGGACGCAACGTCGACAGCAATCTGGAGCGCGTGTATGGCTATCGCGACCGCATGCCGGTCTTCGCGCTGGCGCACCTGATGGATGCCCTGCACGCGAAGAAGGAGACCAGCGGCCCACGCATGACGGAGCTGCGGCGCCGTGCCATGAACTCGATTCTCCCCGAGGGCGGCCACGCGTTCGTGAACGAGCTGGCGGACCCATATCTACTCTGGTTCTGGAGCTCGAACGTGCGCTCGACAGCGGTGGTGATGGGCACGCTCGTGCGGACAGGCGGGTCTGCCGGGGCGCCATCCGACAGCGAGGAAATGGTCAAGCGGATGGTGCGCTGGATGATGAAGGTGCGCAAGAACGGGCGGTGGGGCAACACGCAGGAGAACGCCTGGGCGCTGGAATCGTTCGTGGACTACTACCGGAAATACGAGGCGGAAGTGCCGGACTTCATCGGCACCGTTGCTCTGGGAACGGAGACCCTCGGCACGACGCCGTTCAAGGGGCGGTCGACGGAGGCAAAGACGCAACAGTTCTCGATGCCGCAGCTGCTCGCGAAAGGTGCGGCGGGACAGCAACTGCCGGTCGTGTTCACGCGCGAAGGTGTGGGCACGCTCTTCTACATGATGCGTTTGCGCTACGCATCCAACGTGCTGCGTCTCGAAGCCATGGACCGGGGCTTCCGCGTCGAGCGTTCGTATGCGCTGCAGGGCGCGACCGCGAGTGCGACCTCGTTCAAGGCGGGCGATCTCATCGAAGTCACGCTGCGCATCCGCAACACTAAGGAGCGGCGCTACGTGGCTGTCAATGATCCGATTCCCGCCGGCACGGAGCCGGTCGAAGCGTGGTTCCACACGACCCGGCTCGCGCTGACCGCGGCGCAAAACGCACCGGAGCAGGGAAGCTGGTGGCAGTGGTGGGAGCGGGGCGGCTGGGATCACACCGAGCGTCACGACGATCGCGTGAACGTGTTCGCCACACGCCTTGCCGAGGGGGAGCACACCTTCACCTATCTCGTCCGCGCCACCACGGCCGGCACCTTCGTGGCCGCACCCACGCACGTGGAAGAGATGTACGAGCCGGAGGTCTTCGGACGGACGGCGACGACGGTGGTGGAGGTCAAGAAGTGAGGCGGGCGGTCTTCGAGTCTTCGAGTCTTCGAGTCGTCGAGGCGTCGAAAGAGCGGGTCTTCGAGTCTTCGGGGGATCGAGTCTTCGAGAAGAGAGGTCAAGAAGTGAGGCGGTCTTCGAGTCTTCGAGTCTTCGAGTCTTCGAGGCGTCGAAAGAGCGGGTCTTCGAGTCTTCGGGGGATCGAGTCTGCGAAAAGAGAGGTCAAGAAGTGAG
>JANMSA010000257.1:0-1864 GCA_031388865.1 Acidobacteriota bacterium
CGAGAAGGGTCATGGTGGCGGCTGGGTGATGGCTGCGCCGCTGGACAGCGTCACGCTGCACGACGTGCACATGGCGCTCGGCGCGCCGGCGCTGGTGTCCTTGGGGTTTCGGGAGGACCGGCCCGAATGCCTGGTCGCACAGGTCTACGATCCTGTGGCTGATCCCATCGTGGCGCCCTTCAACCCGGTGCAGGATCGCCATGTAAGTCAACGCAACGTCTCGGTCATTCAGGTCGCAGCCAACGAGGTCGTGAACTTCGAGATGTTCTCGCAGAACCTTGGCTTGACGCTCGCGAACACGTTGCTCGAAGTGCAGAAGCTCGAAGGCGAAGCGCTCGAGATGCTGTCGCTGTCGATGGGACGCCGCGAGCCGTGGCGACCGGCCGGGGGCAGAGAGGTGGAACTCTCACGACCGGTGACGGTGCGGGTCGCGCCGCACGTTCACGCGTCTGAGCTGATGACCGGCACGTTTCGCGAGACGTTGCAGGACGTGCCGGGCGTCAGCGAAGCCCGCCGGGTGACGAACGCCATGCGCAGGCTGGCCGCGCCGCATCGGGACGGGCTCAACGAGGGCCCGGCGCGACCGTCACTGGAAAATGGGGGGCCGGGCGAAGCGCGCGAGGAAATCGAGGTAGCCGCGGTGGCCGGCGAGACGCCGGGGACGCTGCTGCGCCTGCCGCCCGGCCGTCACGTTCGAATGTCACTTCAAATGGCGCTGCCGGCAGGCGCCCGACGCGGATCGGCCGATGTGTGGCGAGTCGTGGAGCATACGGCCGGACGAATCACCGGCGGGTTGACAATTATCCTCGAAACGAAATAGCGCCGCGGGCGGCGCGCTCGTGCGCGTCCTTGAGGAGTGGTGCCTACCGTTCTCCGGCTTCTTGCTCGATTACCCCAGCCGACGGCAGCAGCCGCGGCGTTGTCAGCGCTGATCGGCACCCTTCGCCTCGAAGATGAGCGTAAGTGATCGGACGACATGGAGAGGTCTTACACAATTCTCCCCGTCGGCCGATTGGGCACGTCTGCAAATCGCTGAATACAAACGGAATCGAACTCGACGCTCGCATCCATTTCAGCGTGTGCGATAATCAGTTCGCAGCCGCTCGCAAGTTGTTGATTCTAAAGATGGAGAGATGGCCGAGTGGTTGAAGGCGCACGCTTGGAAAGCGTGTGTAGGGGAAACCCTACCGTGGGTTCGAATCCCACTCTCTCCGCCAGCCCATAACGCGTGTAGTGTCAATTACTTACACGATAGGGTGATTTTCACTCTAGAACTCAGTTGGCTGCGAGTCGGGCGACGCGTTCGAGGAAGGCTCCGAGATCCGTGCCGGCCAAATCGGCAAGCGTTGTGAGCTTCGCCATGCCGATATTCATGTTCTTGTTGTAGCCAGGAATCTGGTGGCTCACGGCTCTTCGAGGGTCGAGCGGAAAATGCGCGTTGAGATCGCGTCCCATGACGGTCTCGAACGCGTGTCGGGGAAAATAGTTTTCGAGCCCGTAGCGATCAAGCAGTTTGACCTCGATGCCGTCTCGCCGGAGTCGCGCCAAGAAGGCACGCGCGTCGGCCCGCTCGACTAGACCAGGCCGTGCATAGTCGTAGGCCCGATCGCCATCTAGACTAGCAGGATGACGAAATCGTGGCATCTGCGTATTCTGGTCCATCGTGAACACTCGTTCCGATTCAACGTGAACATCGATTCCGTTGATGCTGAACAGCGATTCCGGCCATCGTGAACACCAATTCTGGTCAAGGTGAACACGGATTCCGGGCATCGTGAACAGCGATTCTGGCCAAGCTGAACTCTCATCGGGCGTTGTGAGCGATCCTGGAAGGTTTCCCGCAAGGAGGGACCCCCTGGATGGC
>JANMSA010000259.1:0-3146 GCA_031388865.1 Acidobacteriota bacterium
CGGAACCCATCGCCGAGACGCGGGGATCGCAGCGCTACAGCTGTACTTCTCTCGAATGCTGGCGCGACTGAAAGCGCGTGCGGAGATCGGCCGTTCGGCGGAGGTGATGAGGTAGCGCTTCGCCACGCGCGCGCGGACGTACAGGTGCGCGAGTGCCGTGACCGATGTTGTAGAGGCAAAGGCTCAAGGGGCCAACGGGTGGCTTATCGTGGAAGCCCGATCGTAACCGTTCAGGGGTTGAAGCTGCTGGAGACGGGAGAGTGCGCGATTGGCTCGCTGGGCGTGCTTCGGTGCGCAGCAGCAGTCGGACGTTGCGATAGGGTTAGGATGGAACGCGCGTCGGGGATCAGCGGATAGACGAGCATCGCTTTACGCGGCAGCTTGGCCTCGAAATGTCGGTCCATCCGGCCGCGGCCCTTGGTCTCCCCGACCTGGATCCAGTTGGCCGCCTTGTAGCAGGTGCCGGCGTGCCGCTCGATTTGTACGAAGGTCTCGAGCAGGCAGGGGCGGTACGCATAGCGCTCGTGCCAGTCAGCAGGAAGGCGCTTGGCCGCAAGCGCGAGCAGGCGCGATGCGAGGTTTTTCGTGCGGATCCACGGAAGCAGGAGGTAACGAGTGTTGTTCACGACATAGCGGAGATTCACGATCCGCTGCTCATCCGTCCAGCCGATCCACCGGTCTCGGGCTTGAACCTTCCACGCCGCGCCGCCGAAAGACAAGCACGCCACGGGCTCGTCACGAACCGTCACCAGGTACTTGATCTGCGGACCGACGACGACTCCGAACTTGAGGTAGTGGTATCTTTCGACGTATTCGTTCCATCGCCGCTCGTCTGCCGCGATCCGGTTCACGATCGTGAAGTGCTCAAGTCCCACTTCTTTCGGCGCGAGCGAGAATTCCGGCCGGGGATCCGTGCGAGCCGTCAGGGGGATCGGTCGGCGGGGATAGGTGCGTTGTCGCGGTGTCGGCAGCCGTATCACGCCCGCGTCATCGAGTCGTCGCAGGAGCTCGCGGCATGATCGATCCTTCGGCCGGCCGTTCTCCTGGAACCACCCGAGAGTCTCGCAGAGGTTCTTCGAGATCGCGAAGCGACTGTCGTTTCTTGAGGCATCGACGATGCTGCGGATCCGCTCCACATCTTCTCGAGAGAATGTACGACCGCGAACCGTCAAACCCTCCGCTTTCATGGAAGTCATATCGCGGTTTGTCTCCTCGCGTTGAATGGCACGCTCGCGCCGGGCGGACCATCTCGCGACCTTGTCTTCAGCAGGCATGGGATCTTGCGACCTTGGTCCTGAGCCAGACAGACGGCTTGCAGGTACTTCAGGACCGAGCGCTTCTGAAGTCGGCAGGTCATCACCACCGTCATCATGCGCTCGACGAATTGCGAGCCGCCGGCACTCATCGTGCCGAAACTCCCTTTCCGGAGCAGCACAACAGGTCTGAGCATACGCTCCGCGCGATTGTTCGTGGGCTCGACGCCAGGCACGCGGGAGAACAGGAACAGGGAAGGCTCGAGCTCCAGGAGCTTCTTGGTGAAGCCGCGGACCTTCTTGTCCTTGGAGCGGGTGCCTCCGGCGAGCAGTCGTCCCACCTCGATCTCCACGGAGTTCATTCGCTTCTGCATCTCGGGCCAATCGATCTTCCCACTCTCGTAATCGTGCCAGATCGTGAACAACTCCTTCGTCAACTCAAGCCCAGCCTTCCCGAAGGCCACGCTGGAACCTCCGCGATCGATGAAACCCTGAAAGTCGCGCTTGAGGTGCGCCCAGCAAACCTGTCTGCGTTCCGGCGGGATCAGCGTATACGCCGCCCAACGGTCGCTCACGATCAGGCCGGCGAAATCATCCCCGAGGATCTCTCGCGCCACATCGGATCCCCGACTCCTCGCGATCCGAAAAAAGGCCGCCGTCTTCGTGGCCGCGACCCAGATCCAGTGCCGCACGCCCTTCTGCAACCACCCGGACTCGTCGGGGTGTACCACCTCGGTCGTCTGGATTTCGCGCTTCACTTGTTCGACCGGCTCGGCCAGAAGCTCCCCGATTCCGCGGCACATGTTGTCCAGACAGCCCACGGAGATCTGCAGACCGAGTGCCTCGCTGCCGAACTCCACCACCTCCCGGCGGCTCAAGCGGAAGCGGCCCGAGAGCACCACCAGCAACGCTCTCAGGCTCGGACCGAAGCTGCCCCTCGGCGTGCCTTCGGGCTCCGCCGCCACGGTGACCGTCCCGCACTTCGGACACGATGCGCGATGACAGCGAATCTCCGTCACAAAAGGCTCGATCTCCGGAATCTCCGCGATCTGACGCCGCAGCGGCTCCTGGCCTTCGCAATCCCGTTTAAGGATGCCGGCGCCACAACCTCGGCATTGCTCCGGATACACGTCGTCGATCCGATCGACGCGCTCCGGCGCAACGAGCGCGCGCGACCATCCGGGATGTCCAGGCTGTCCCCCGGGACGCCGGCCGGTCGGTGGCCGTCGGAATCTCTTGATGTGCGGAGGATCAGTCGACGGCGGCTTCGACGAGTTCGTCGAGTTCAACCCGACCCTGGCTTGAAGCTCGTGAACCGCGGCTGCGGCAGCAATGGCCCACGCTCGACTTTCGTCGCCGAGAAAGTCCCACTCCGCCGCGGTAAACGGCGTCTCGATCGGTCGCTTCAGTGTGGGTCCAACCACCAGCCGGACCGTAGCAAGCCCGGAAAGCTGGCACCAGAGGCGACCCGCACTATTTCAGATCTTTTCTTCCTGACGCGTCTCAGGGAGATTCGCCTGTTCCGCCAATCCGCTTTCCGGGACCACTCCTCCAAGCTCCTCCGCGAGCATCGCGCGACGCAACAGGTCTCGGATCTCCTCAGTCACGTCGATAAACCACCTCCGGCTCCTCGCCGAGAGCATGTCCCATTCCCGCTGCGTCACCGGAATCCCATCAGGAACTCGCTCTCGCGCCATCAAGCTCAGACTATCCGAAATACGCGTCACGCGTTGTCGTCATGTCTCGACTCGGAGTCCACGAAGCGCCTCACATGGCGCTGCTCAATGACACCCCCTGAACGGTTACGAAGCGGCTTCCAGCCGCTTTTCCGGAATGGCGAACGCGCATTGGGAAAGCGGCGGGACGCCGCTTCTACAGAAGACCGTCAAACCT